>JAGQOS010000180.1 GCA_020427265.1 Planctomycetales bacterium | reverse complement strand
CAAATCCGCATTCGTTAATCGGCAATGATGGTTTTCGTCGTCATCTCGACCGTGTCGGCCGAGCGAGAAACGGGTGGTTTGCCTTTGGGTGCGAAGGCGAGCACAACCACCGCGCCGACGACCACGAGGATCAACCCGGCGTAGAACAATTCCGACGGCGGTTCCGACTTTTGCGTGGCCAGCGTGACAAACGTGTTGACCACCGGGGCGCCGCTAAAGACCAACGGCATGACGTAAACCGGTTTGCCGCCGGTTGTGAAGGCGAGAATGATTCCCAGCGCGCCGAGCGCCCCGGCGCAGCCGCCGGCCAGGCTCCAAACGACGCCGGAAAAGTCGAAGCCGCCGCTGGCTTCCCAGCCGGCCCCGAGCGCGGCCAACGCGACCCGCAGCTTGAGCGCGATCTCGCGGGCCTCGGCCTCCATGTAGGGCCGTAGGCGGCTGCCGTGCATTTTGGCCTGCCCTTTGTGCAGCACCGCGCCATAGGTTCCCCACGAGAGCACGGTGAGCATGGTCGAGGCGATGACCCAGAACAGTTGCGTTTCGACCTTGCCGTGGCCTCCTTTCACGAGCGGCGCGGGCTTGAAGACCATTACCACCACGGCGCCGGCGACTACGACGATCAGACCGGCATAAAACAGCGGGCTGATCTGCTTGAACGTTTTGGCGAGCACGATCGTGACAAACGAGTTGATGACCGGAGCGCCGCCAAAGACAATGGGCATGACATAGATCGGCGCGCCGCCGAACGTGAGCGCCATGATGATTCCCAAGGCCCCCAAAGCGCCGGCTGCGCCGGAGATCAAGCTCCAGACAATCCCGCTGGCCGTCCACTGGCCCTTTTCGCCCTTGATCCACAGAAACACGCTCGCCGCCACAATGGCGATGAAAAAGTAGGAGATCCCCACGCACAGAAACGGCCGCAGCCGGCTACCATCCATGGCATGCTGTCCCTGGTGCAGCACCGGTCCGTAGATGCCCCAGCAGCAGACGGTCAGGGCAATGGCCATTATCGTTTTCATCGCGGGCAAGCTCCAGGCGGGCAAACGGGGGCGGGCAACACTTCCGAAAGCCGTCTAGCTTAGCAGATTCGCCGCGGCAACGTGAGGGGACCTGGGCAGCAGGCGGGCGGCCTCGGCACCCGCTGCGAAAGTGAGGAACTAGAATGGCGAAATACGAATGACCATTCACTAGGTAGACGGCGAAACTGGTCCTTGGTCATTCGGATTTGGTCATTACGCCCGCAGGGCGCGCTTTACTCGCTGCGCAGCGATTCGAGCAACGGCATGCGCAGGGTCGCTCGGACCGCCCCCAGGCCGGCCAGCAGGCCCACGACCAAGATAGCGCCGAGCAGGGCCAACAGGGTCAGCCAGGGAAGGCCCGCCGCCTGGCCGATCAGGTGCGGCGCCACGGCGACGAGCGCGGCCAACGAACCAATGACCAAACCGGCCAACAAGAGCAGCGCGTTTTCCAACAGCACGAGCCGGGCCAGCCGCCGCAATCGGAAGCCTGCCGCGCGCATCAGCGCCAACTCGCCACGACGTTCCACCACGCTGCGCAATTGCACGGCCGCCAAACCGAACGTGCCCAACAGCAGGCCGAGCGCGCCGAGCGATTGGAAGGTCGACAAATACGTGTTCTGCACGGCCAAGAATCCCGCCAGCCGGTCGCTCGCGCCCGTTACATCCATGCCGCGGTCGCCCAGCGTCGTTTCGAGCGATGTTTGCACTTCGCTTAACAGCCCTGGCTCGTCGCCCGGAATATCGAACAGAAAAAACCGGTAGCCGGGCACGCGCGGGTAGAGCCGCTCGAAGTTGGCCTCGGCCACGAGCAAGTCGCCTTGAAAGATGCTGTTCTTAAGCAACGCCACAATGCGAAAGCGAAGCGCGCCCGCTTCGTTGTCTTGGACCGTGTAGACATCGCCCAAGCCGACCTTCAGCGCGTAGGTGGCCGTGGCCACATCGAGGGCGGCGGGAATAGCGTCGTCGACCGGCTTACGCTGGAGCGCCAGGAAGGGATTTTCTTGTTCCTGCGCATTCGGCGCATCGACGGCGGCCCAACCAAAGCGGCCGCGATCGAGCAGCGCCGGTGGCAGCCCCAGCACGCGCGGTTGGCGGGTCTGGTACAGATTCAAACAACTGGCGTCGTCGCCCGCTCGCACGCGCAGCGAGTAAATTTCGCACTTCGCCAGCCGCTCGCTGTCGGCATCGCCAAAGGCGAGTTCGAACCGGCCGTCGGCAGCGGCCAGATTCTGAATGACCGGTTGATCGGTTTGACCAATCAATTTGAACCCGCCGGTTCCGGCCGCGCTCGGTTCGAGCCGAAACGCGCTGATGGCCACGATCAGAAAACTCGCCGCCGCGACCAGACCAATCGTTAGCGTGCTGCGCGAGGGGTTACGCGAGCCGTTGCGCACGGCCAGGCCGAGCAGGCTGAACGATGCGCCCCCGGCCGCCCCGCTGCGCATCCGCGTCCAAACGAGCGCCAAACACCCGGTGAGCACCAGCGCGCCGGAACCGAAGAACGCGCCGGCCTGCGCTTCGCCCTGGAGCCGAAAACCGAAGAGCGAGCTGGCGACGGCCGTCGCCAGCGAGGCCCAGGCCACCACGCGCGCCTTGCTCGAACGCGCTCCGGCGAGCGCCGGTGTTTCGCCCGTCGAGCCGGCCAGCAATTCGCGGGCCGGCACAGAGCGCAACTTGCGAACCGACCAGGCGATCGCCGCCAGCGACACGACGAGCCCCAACAAACCACCCGCTAAGAGCGTGGGCCAGGCGACATGCAATTGCAAAAAGGGTGTGGAAATCGCGGCCAGCCAGATCGTCTTGAGCCCCCAGAGCATCAACCACGCGTAGCCCACGCCCACAGCCACCCCCACGGCGGCCGCGTCGGCAGCACTAAGAAGCGATTCGCGGATCAACATGCCGGTGATTCGCCTGGCGGTAAAGCCGCTGGCCGAAAGGATGCCGATCTCTCGCGCGCGTTGCTGCACGCCCAGCCGGAACAAGAGCAGCGTAAGGATCAGCGCCGCCGCGATCAGAAAAAAACTGAACCCGAGAAACAGCCCCTCGAACGGTGTGGTGCCGGTCGCCGCGTCGAACGCCTGCCGCCGAACCGGCATGAAGGCCAGGCCCATCGCCGATGGTTTCAGATCGAGCTGCGCGAAGAGCTGCTCGGCCGACTCGACGTTCGCCGCCGGAATGCGCAGCGAAGTCGTATCGCCGAAACGGCTCGTCCACAAACGCCGCGCCGCGGCGAGCGAGAGAAACGCTTTCGGTGTGGTCGAATAGGCATCCCAATAGTCTTCGTCCGATTGGTTGATCTTCTCTTCCAACTCAAACGGCAGATCCCATTGATCGATCGACTCCTGATCGGTCACGCCTTTCAGTTCAGGTGTCAGATGCGGATCGTTGGCGCGCGTGGGTGGATCGCCCTCGGCCGCGAGCGGCGCGATGGACCGCAGTCGAAATTTCGCCGGCGGCGGGGTCACTAACTCGCCATGCGTGCTCTCCGGCTCGTAGTACCGGATCGCGATCTCGTCGCCAAGCTGCGCGCCCAGCTCGTTGGCGGCCCAGCTATTGAGCACGACTTCGTCGTCGGCCAACGGGCCGCCCTCTAAGTCATAGGGACCCAGCGCCGTGTTGGCGTCGATGCCGGTGACCGTGGAATACGGAATCTGCTTGTCGGCCGACTCGAGCCGGATCGTATTCGCCAAATAGGTCAGTGCAGGTTGCGCGAGCGAGCCGGCCAGGTTCTTCTGCGCGGCGTCGAGCAAGGCGGCCGGAAGCATCATGCGACGGCTCGTGATGTTGTAATAGTCGTTCACTGGCGCGGCGGCATCGACCAGGCGAACCCGCTCGATCTTCAGTCCGTAATCATCCGCCTGCGGTTGCAAAGCTTGGGTAAGCTGTTCGCTCACGTCCGCGGCTGTTCCCTCGGGCTTCACGTCCTTCGCACCGACGAGCAGGGCGTTGGCGCGGCCTGGCTGTTCGAGCGTGACGGCCAGGGCCGCGCGATCGACGAACGCGCACAGCGACGACTGCTGGTTGGGCCGCAGGCTGAATTGACCGAGCCCCTGCGCCGGCACAATCCGCGCGATGCGCAGACGTTTGCCGGCCACCAGATCGGTTTTCTCTCCCAGGGGGCTATCGGAAGGCACGTCGCTCACGAGCGGCACGCGCAACAACACCTCATCGCCTTCGCGCGCTGCGAGCTGATCGGCCAGCGGTTGGTTGAGCGCGATTTCGTCGGCGCCCAGTTCCAGTTGCAGGCCATGATTGTCGAGGCGCCAGAACGCCTCGTCGCAGCCGATCGCCGTCACGCCACCGGCGCGCGCCGTTTCGCCATCGCGCGGCAGTTCGAGCGTGGCGCGAAGCAGGATGATCGCAGCGGTTTGCGAATCGCCCGGAAGCGCGTCGGTCGCGGCCAGCGACTCGGCCAGCGCGGGGCGAAAAAAGTTTTCGCTCACCAGCACCTGATCGACCGCGCCCAGGCGGTCGAGCGCCAGATCGCGCAAGCTGCCGCGCACCGAATCGCCCACGACCAAAGCGCCGGCGAGCACGGCGGTCGTAGCAATCACGCCCCAGGCCACGGCGAAATGAATGCGCCGGTAATGCCAGAGGCTCGCAACGATAATTCGCCAAAGAGACATGAAGGCGTTTCTCGCCGGCAAAAGTTAATGCGGTTATTCCGGTTGCAACTTGCCGCGTTCCAGTTGTAAGCGACGATCGAGCGCAGCGGCCAATTCCAAACTATGCGTAACGACGATCAGCACATTGCCTTCGTCGCGGCTCACTTCGAGCAGCAATTCCGTGATCGAATGCGCGGTCGACTGGTCGAGGTTGCCGGTGGGTTCGTCGGCCAGCAGCAGCACGGGTTGGCGGAGCATGGCGCGCGCGATCGCCACACGCTGCCGCTCGCCACCCGAAAGTTCACCAGGCCGATGCTCGGCGCGCTCCGCCAGGCCGACGCGTTCGATCAATCCGCGCGCCCGCTCCACGTCGGCCGCTGCGGCGCGGCCGGTGGCCAGGGCGGGAATCAACACATTTTCCAACACGGAGCATTGCGGCAGCAGATGATGATCTTGGAAGACGAATCCGATTTGCGAATTGCGAAACGAGGCGAGCGCTGGTTCGTCTAACGCAAACGGATCTTGGCCTTCGAGCCGCACGCTGCCCGAGGTTGGCGAGTCGAGCGTGCCGATGATCTGCAGCAGTGTGCTCTTGCCCGAGCCACTGGGCCCGAGAATGGCGGCATTCTCGCCGCGCGACAGATCGAGCGACACCCCGTCGAGCACTCGGAGCGCCTCGCCCCGCGTGGCGAATTGCTTGCAAACGTCGCGTACTTCGAGATCGGCCATCCCTTCATTCTCTGCTTGCGGGGAGGGATTGAAAAGGGGCAATCGCGATGGATGTCGAACTTGCGACGATAGGACGTATTGCCGATAATTAAGTTAGGAGTGGCTGTCGGCGAAACCGGATTCGACGTAAATCACAGCCAAGCGTTCGTACGTTGAAGGCTTTTGCTCGGCTACGATTGGGGTTTGTCCCGTGTCCCAAGATTTTTCCGCAGATCGCAGCATCGTACGTAAAACGACACTGCAAGATGATTCCGGCTTGGAATGTCTTGTCGATGCCACACCGGCCGAGCGAATGGGAATGGTTTGGCAATTAACGCTCGATGCCTGGGCCTTTCTGGATCCCGACCGTGCTCAATGCGAATTTCAAAGACATGTTGGCTGCGTTAAACGACGCGGAAGCTGATTACCTCGTCGTTGGCGCCTATGCCATGGCAGCGCACGGGTGCCCTCGCGCAACGGGTGACATCGATATTTGGGTTCGGCCAACCGACGATAACGCACAGCGGGTCTGGAAGGCGTTACGTCAGTTTGGAGCGCCGATGTCAAAGGTTGGCGTGGATGATTTTGCTACACCGGATGTTGTCTTCCAGATCGGTGTCGCGCCACAGCGGATTGATGTGCTCACATCCATTTCAGGCGTCGAATTCGCAGATGCCTGGCCAAGTCGGTTGACGGTTGACCTCGGCGGCTTGCAGGCTCGTGTAATCAGCCGCAACCATTTGCTTGAGAATAAATTGGCTACAGGGCGCCCCAAGGATGTGCTCGATGCCGACATTCTTCGGTCGAATGCGCCCTAGCGCAGTAGGCGACTGATGTTACACGTCTTGCAAAAGCGCCAGCGCACCCAGGCCGTAGAACGTGTACTCGACGTCGACGCCTTCATCCCAGGCAGCGCCGTGGAATCCACCCTGGGGCAGCTCCAGCGATTCGACGAAGCCCAGCAGTTCGGCGCGATCCACCTCGAAGCGTGCGCCCAGGTCTTCGAGCGTGAGCAGGCCGGTGAACGTGCTGAGTAGATCGGCGATGGGAATGCGCGTGTTGGCGCGCAAGCCGCCTTCGTCGGTTTGCAGGTCGAGCAGGAAGTCGATGGCGTCTTCGCGGACTTCGTCATTCAGCCGGTCGAGGATCTTGAGCAAACCGATCGCCGCGGCAGTCGGGTTGGTGCCGCTGCGGCGCATGGCGCGGATTTCAACAAACCCGCCATCTTCGCGCCGCTGGCTGAGCACGAATTCGGCCAGACGCTGCGGTTCGATCAACGGCGCGTCGATCAACTGGCGGCAGAGCACAACCAGAAACGAATGATACGTGCTGCCGGCCGCGCCTTCGGGGCCCTTGGCGTAGCCGCCATCGTCGCGGCGTAACGATTCGAGCATCTCGGCCGTCGCGCGAGCCCAGTCTGCGCGGGCAGCGGCAAAGGCATCGTGCCCGGTGCTCATTTCGAGCAACCGGCCGCTGTAGACGAGCGAGAGAAAATCGACGACCGACGCGTTGCCACCCAACTGCCGGGCCAAGAATTCCGTGGCGCGCTCGGCCGTTGCGCCGCCGAGTTCGCCGAGCAAGGCCAGGCCGCGCAAGGCAAACCCGGTATAGTAAAGATCGCTCTCGTCGCTGCGGCCGCGAAACCCGCCGTCGGCGCGCTGCATGGAACGAAAGAAGTTCGCATGCCGTTCACGGCGGCCCTCGTCGAGCTGGCCGAGCCCGGTTGCTAGTCGAATCGTCAGGTCTTCGAGATAAGCGGGCATGGCTAGAAAATGACGAAGGACGAAATACCCAATGACGAATAGCGGAACTCGGCCAGGAGGCGTTTCGCTCGTACGTCATTTCCTACGCGGATACCAGCTTAGCACGAATCGCCTCGGGGATGGCGATTGCTTCGGGTGGGGCGTCGGATTTTATGCGACAGCAGACACTCGTCATGTGGCCTTCGCCCAGACGTTTGCCGTCGCACGAGAGGAGAAAGCGAAACGTGGCGCTCTTTTCGCCAAGCCGTTCCAGCTCCACCTGAACGACCACTTCGTCGGAGAAGCGCGCCGGGGCACGAAAATCGCAACTGGCCGAAACTCTGGGCCAACTGATCTCGCCCTGTTCGTCGCTCAGGAAGATGTTCAACCCGTGCTGACGCAGGAAGGCGTGCTCGGCCGCCTCCATAAACCGGAAGAACCCGGTGAAATGCATGATGCCGGCCATGTCGGTATCGTGAAACTCGACACGGCGGCGGATCGAAAACGGGGCAGGCACCTAATCAGTCGCCCACATACGGCATGAGGGCCATGAAGCGAGCCCGCTTGATGGCGACCGTGATGGCGTTCTGGCTGGCGGCCGTGCAGCCGGTTTTGCGGCGGCCCACAATGCGGCCATGCCGGTTGGTCAACTTGCTGAGCAGCTCCAGGTTCTTGTAATCGACATACAGCGGACGGGGACGCTCGCCATCGACGTACAACGGGTCCTTCTTCTTTACCTTGCGCGTGCTTTTTTTCTTCCGCGCGCCGCCACGACCACCACCAAACTTCGCCATAACCTTAAGCCTCGAATCAGTTTTCTGCGGGTACTAGGACAATCCATTGCTAGCAAACCCAGAATTTTACCAAATCGGAGACGGCGAACAAGGTGAAAATTGGGAGGGAAGCCGGGGTTCGACGGCGACATTCCCTGGTTGAAAACTCCCGCATTCGGATTTGGCACGTGCAAATCGAGCGAAATGCGGCCGGTCCCGGCATTTTACGCCTCGCCGGCGATCAGCCGTTGGTACAGGGCGCGCGTGTTGGCCGCCATCGCCTCGGCGTGGTATCGGTCGAGAACGGCCGCGCGGCCCTGGCGGCCAAGCTCGGCGCGTTTTTCGGGTGCGCGGATCAATTGGGCAAGCGCGTTGGCGAGCGACGCGACGTCTTCCGGCTCACACAGCAGCCCGCCGCCGGTATCGGCGATCATTTCGGGGAAGGCGCCATGGCGGGGCACGACGACCGGCACGCCGTTGGCCCAGGCTTCGAGCACTGGCAGGCCCTTGCTTTCGCGATAAACGGTTGGCAGGGCCATCACGTCGAACGATTGCAGCACGGCGATCTTTTCCGCACGGTCGATTTCGCCGAGGTAGGCAAACCGATCGGCCAGGCCGGCCTGCGCGAGCCGAGTTTCGATTTCGCGCAAATAGGGCCGATCGGCGCTGCTCAGGTAACCGGCCGCTTTCAATTCGATGCGCGGCAGCGACGGGTCTTGGGCCAGTTGAATGAACGCCTCGGCCAGTAGATGCAGCCCCTTGTCGTGGCAGACCCGGGCCAGGAAACCGATGACGACGGTCGACGGGTCGGCCGATTCGGGCCGCTGGGCGTGCCCTTCGAGATTGAGCCCATGCGGTATGACGTGCACACCGGAAGCATCGATCTGCAGGTAGTCGGCCATG
>JAGQOS010000017.1 GCA_020427265.1 Planctomycetales bacterium | reverse complement strand
CGATTTCCGGCTACTTCGCCGGCGCCACCAGCATCAGTCGGACATCGGCAGCTTGACTTCCGTCGAGCGCCCCGCAGGACGCAAGACGAGCATCAAACCCAAGCCTATCCCCAGGATCACCAGGGCATAGCCAAGCGTGTACGACTTACCGCTGCCTGCGGCGCTGTCGTCGTTTTGCGCCCAGGCCACGGCATTGGCGCTGGCCAGCGTGAGAAACGCGATTGCCGGCAGTACGAGCGAGATCGTTTTAGAAAAGAGAATTCGCACGGGGAATCGTCCCGGTCCAGAAATCAACCATCGATGTGTTGAGTTTAGTCTACGGCGTGACGCCACTCAACTGGCGTCGGGCGCTTTCTCGTCGGCGGAAAAACCATGATCTCGATGGGCGCCATCGCAGAACGGTCGGTTTTTCGAGGCGCCACAACGACACAGAGCGACGGCCGGCTTGTTGGTTGGCAGCAGGAATGGCTTCCCTTCGGCATCGACGAGCGAAAAATCGCCTTCGACCACCAGCGGGCCGTTTTCTCGCGTGCGAATTCGTACGTTGGCCATGTAATCAACCGCTCCCGTGTCCGTCAATTACTGCGACTTGGCTGGCTCGCGGGCCGGTTCGGCGGGCGGTGTCTCGGCGGCAGCTTCAGCCGCAGTCTCGGCCGCAACATCGTCGGGCACTACGCGCAACAGGAAGTAAGCGCGTTGCTGCTGCATCATCGCCGGCCTGCCGGTAGCGCGTAATTGCACCGGCGATTGGACGGCAAGACTTTCGGCCCCGGGTGCGGCGCGGTTGCGCTGCACGCGCGGTTTGGATTCGTCGTCAAGTGTGTCCGCAGGCGCGTCGGCCGGCTTACTCGCTTGTGCTTCCTCTCGCTCGCTGGCCGGATTGGGCTCCGGCGATTGCGGGGCCTGAGTTGCCGCCGGCTCGGCGGGCGATTCGACCTGGAGCGCGGAAAACGCCTGCTGCGACTGCTGGATCGGGAGATCTTCCGCTTCGATATAATATCTTTTGGCGCGCGCCTGGCTGCGATACTCGGTTTGCTGTTGAACCTGCCATTGCTTTTTATCGAGCTTGCGTTCGCCGGCTTCGGCGCTTATGGCGGCGGCGTCATCGCGCGTCAACGATTCGATGTTGTTCTGCGATTCCCGGCTCGGCCCGCCTTGCGCCAAATTCGACCGACGCTCGATTTCTTTGCGCTTTTCCTCTTTGGTCGCGTCATCGGCCAACGCTGTGGCCGGCGCTTTTTCGTTCCGCTGCACGCCGCGCGATGGAACGTCGACGGACGAAACGAATTCGTAGCTCTCGGCCAATTGCTGCACGGCCGGCGAGTCGTTGGGAGCAATTTCCACTTCGCCGTACTCGCGAGAGTTCGCGCGAATGCGCGAGAGCGTGCGCGTGATCTGGGCCGGCGATGCTTCGACCATTACTACCTCGACCGGCGATGACGTTGACAAATCGTCGATCGCAAAGTCGCGACTGTCGGCCACCGGCGCATCGGCCACTGGAGCATTGGCAATCTGACGGCGCTGCAATTCGGACAGGGCGCGCGACCGATCGGCGTCGGCCTCTTCATCCCAAACGATATCTTCGCTGGCCAGCAGCTTATCGAAGGCGCGTGCCCGAGCGGCGCTAGCCTTGATATCGACTTGAACGATCAACGCACCGTCGAAACCGGCGTCTTGTGCATCAACACCTGCGGGCAGTTCGGCCGCAAATTCCGAGGCGGCATCGACCTGGCCGGCCTCGGCGGCCGGTGGGGAACCTTTCATCGCCGTTCCACCCAAGCGTACCGCGCCGTCGGTCTGGCCGCTTACGACGTTGCTTCCCGCGCCGCCGGCCAGCGAGTTCTTGGGTTGCGACTGTTCCAAATCGGCCGGGAGGACGGCTTTGCTATGAACGGATTCGAGGGCCGACGCTTCAGCCGGCCCCGCCTTCATGGCGACCTTGCCGGCCACCGGATCCGTGGCGACGGGAGGCGCGTCTTTGGCGACTTCGTCGGCAGCAAATAGGTCGGCTTCTTCGCTTTCCGCCATGGGTTCGGCGGCGGCGGTCATCTCGCCGCTGCTGTGCGGCGCGGCCGCGAAATTATCCGCAGCCTTGTCGCCTTGGGCCAACTCCAGGTCGCCGGACGGCGTGTTGAATAGCATGAGCATGACCGAAGCTGCGATCGCGATCGCCGCCCAGGCCAGCCCGCGCCAAGGACTGGAGGATCGTCCCGGGCTGCGCTCCGCGGCGGTCGAATCGTTGTGCGCTGGCTTCTCTTCCAAGCGGCTTGGTTTCGACGGACCGGGGGCCGCGCCGTTGCCCGCCAGCGCATGGGCGCGCGCCAGGATTTCGTCGTTCAGGTTCTCGGTCAGGCGTTGCTGCGGCAGGGCCTGCAGCGTGCTGCTTAGCGCACGCAATTCGTCGACGAGCGAACGAGCTTCGGCATCGGTCTCGAGCAAGCGCTCGACACGCGACTGCTCGTCGGCCGTCAATTCGCCGTCGACATAGGCGCTGATCAGTTCTTCTAGTTGAGGCTCAGTCATGGCAGGCTAAACATGCAAACGCGGGTTATCGCGACATCGCGCGAGTCATCCAAGTTCTTCCTGAAGCACTTCCTTAAGTTCGTCTCGCAACTGCGTACGGGCTCGGTGCAGGCGACTGCGAACCGTGCCGATAGGCAGGTTGAGTATTTCGGATATCGTTTCGTAACAGCACCCGTCGATTTCGCGCAACACGAGGATGGTCCGATGCTCCTCGCCGAGTGCGGCCAGCGCCGAGCGGACCAAATCGACTCGTTCCTGACGCATCATCGGTTCGTCGGGCCGATCACTGCCGTCGATCGGTTCCCTTCCTACTTGTTGCCGGGCGAACTCAATCGACTCGACGGGTTTTTCGCGCCGCTTCAGACTCATCGCCTGATTAAACGCGATTCGGTACAGCCAGGTGTAAAAGGCGGACGTTCCCCGAAAAGTGTCGAGCTTCACGAGCGCCTGTACGAAGGCATCTTGCACCAGGTCTCGAGCGTCTTCGGCCGAGCCGACGACATGAAACAGGGTGTTGTACAGCCGGTCCTGATAGCGCGACACCAACAGTCCGAAAGCGGATCGTTCGCCCGCTAGCACGCGTTGGATAATCTGGGAATCGTCATTCACATCGGCATTCCAAGAAAGTAGATGCGCGGCGAGGCGCATAAGTTCCCCGAAGGGGCGGACCCACACGAGGGGATTTCGCCGCAGCGCACATCGGAATCCATCATTACGAACGGCCTAGATGTTGTCAAACCTATGCCGGTAAACAAGTTGCGACCACACGTCGACCCTACTGGCAACGCCGACTTTGGCGGGGAGAAATCGCGCCGATTCGCCACATCGACCTAATTTCGCGTACTCGGCCTTCTATTCGAGATCGCCGGCACGGCTTATTCCCGCCTACGCAGCCGAAGCCGCCGCGGTTCGCTTGGCGCGCGTGAACAAAAACACCCAAAAGGCGGCCACGGCCACGATGACCAACACGCTGACATTCTGGGAGATGCTCATGTTGGTTTTACCGACGGCCAGTTCGTCGGTGCGAATGACTTCGATGAGAAAACGCGAAATGGGATAGAGTGTGGCCATGAGCGCGAACGTGACGCCGTCGTGACGACGAAACGGATGAAAGGCGAGCAAGACGGCGCAGAGCAACAACGCATTGACCGCGCTGTAGATCTGCGTGGGATGGACCGGCAGGCTCCGCCGCGCGATGCTGCCCCCAGGCAGATCGAGTTGCTTGCCCGAGTCGAGCAGCACGTGCGCCGGCCGTCCTTCGTCTTCGGCGGCAAAGATGAGCTGATACGCTTCGGCGGCAGACCTTGGTTGGGCGCCGTTGATCTCGCGCAGCACTGCGCCATCACGAAGACCGGCCGCGGCAGCGGCCGATTGGGGTGAAACATACAGCACGGAAACGGGCGCGCCGGCCCCGCCGTAGAGCAACACACTCGGCAAGAGACCGCGTTGCACTTGCGAGTGAAACGGCGGACTTCCGGCCGGAAAGGTCACGCTCCATGGCAAATCGCATAGGCCGCCGAAGCAGCAACCGTTCATCAAGCAGCCGACGCGACCGAGTGCGATTCCCAACATCACGCTCGGGGCGATCAAGTCGGCCAGTTGCAACGCCGGCAAATGGTGACGGCGTGTGAATGCAAAAAACGCCAGCGCGCCGCCCAGGAGCGAGCCATACACTACCAATCCGCCTTGAGGAATATTGACAATCTGGGCGATCGTTTCGGCGGCGGTCGGCCGCAGGTAGTCGGTCTTCCAGTATTGGATGACGTGAAACGCGCGCGCGCCGACAATCCCCGCTACGAACAACCAGACGGCCAGCGAGAGGATCACTTCGGGATCGATCCCGCTGCACCGCGCGCGATGCGCCGCCAGCGCAACAGCCGAGACGACGGCCAACAGCAGAAAGACGCCGTACCCGCGAATCGGCAACGCTCCGGGGAACGCGCGCGGAAGAAAGAGTATTGCGGCGGCGATGAGAACCATCATCGGCAACTGGTTCAACAATTCACCGGTTGCTGCGCCGCGCCGTTTTTGCCGCACGAACCAGAATGCCACGCCGGCGATCCACACCCAGAACAAGATGCCGAACCCGAACAGCGGGATCCCGAATGCTTCGTACGGTATCTCAAACAGTGTTTGTCGCATGTCGACTCCGTTCAACTGCCGATTTTGTGATTGTCGATCAACCGCGTGGCGCCGATTCTGACTGCGATACAAACGACCGCCGGCTCGTCCACCAAGGTAACGGGTGAGACCGTGCCATCGCGCACTATTTCCACATACTCGACCTCCGCGCGACCCGATTCTTCCAATTCGCGCCGGACCGCGGCCTTCAATTCCGCTGCGTCGCGATGACCTGCGGCGCACATCTGTTCGGCCAGTTGCAGGCCGCGCCACAGCGACAGCGCGCGCTGCCGCTCGTCGCGATCGAGATAAGCGTTGCGGGAACTCATCGCCAGGCCATCGTCTTCGCGCACGATGGGGCACACTTCGATGCCGATTCGCAAATCGAAGTCGTGCACCATTTGCTTGATGACCAACGTTTGTTGATAGTCTTTGCGTCCGAAGAACGCCTTGTCGGCCGGAGCCAGTTGAAAGAGCTTGAGGACGATCGTCGCCACGCCGCGAAAATGACCGGGGCGGCATGCGCCCTCCATGGGCGCGGCCACGGGCCCCACTTCGACAAAGGTTTCGTGACCGGGACGATAAACGTCGACCAGCGACGGCGCAAACACCATGTCGACGCCGCGTGCGCGCAGCTTGGCCAAGTCGCCATCCAGATCGCGGGGATAGCGCTGCAGATCTTCACCGGGGCCGAATTGCGTGGGATTGACGAAGATTGTCACGACGGTCGTCTCGCACGCGCGACGGGAAGCGTCGACCAACTGCAAATGGCCTTCGTGCAGCGCCCCCATGGTAGGCACCAAGCCAATGGCGCCGCGCGCGCGCAACTCACTCCAATTTGTATTCAGGTCTTCGCGAGATTGAACCAGGCGCAGCGATTCGGTCATGGGGCCATAGCTAAAGGGGGTCAAAAACTACTCGCACCGCATGGCGTCGAGCGCGGCGACAATTTCGGTGAACGCGGACTCATGGGGTTCCTTCGTTAAATCGAACACCGGGCTATTCGCCGCTCGGCGTACGAATTGCAACAGATTGTGGCGATGCGCACTCCATTCGTCTTCGCCGGGCAAATCGGCGTCGGGGTTGGCGAGGTCGAACAGGCGGCCGCGGGCCGCTTCCCATGGTTCATCGAGCAAGACAATTAGCCGCGGAACCAGCAAGCCGCAGTTCCGCGCAGCCGATCCCTCTCCCTCGGCCGCGCTCCCTTCCTCGGCATGCCCCGCTGCCAATGATTCGGGAAGCCAAAAATCGCTCAGGACGGCCTGCCCCGAAGCGATTGCGCTGGCAAACTGGTCTCGCTGCAAGGCCTCAAATCGCGCACGCTGGAATTCTATCGGCAGAGCGGACGACGGACCAGAGCGATCGCCGAGTCGGGTGAATTCCGCAGTTGGCGCTACGGGATCGGCTACGAACTGGGCATTTCCGGCGCGGGCGCATCGCACTGCCAGGTCGTGTTGAGGCCCGCCCAACGGACCGGCGAGCGCCACGAAATAATCGGAACTTCGCAGATGATCGAAGAGCTTTCCAATCGACCAGCCGATTTCTGGATGCACCAGATCGCTAGCAATTTCGGCGGCCGGCGACAAATTAAAATACCGGAAGGCCATGCGCGGGTGCGGGATGTCGAGTTGGGCCTGGTGAACGATCACGTCGTCGTAGAGCAGAATGTCGAGATCGATACAGCGCGCCCCCCAGCGCGCATGGCGTTCTCGCCCCAGGCTCTTCTCCACTTCGAGCAATGCAGCGAGCAGCGCAGGGGGATCGAGTGATGTGTCGATGAGAATCGCGCCGTTGAGAAACGATGGTTGATCCGGCGGACCGCCAATCGGTTTGGTCTCGAGCCACCGACTGTGGCGCAGCAGGCGCACACCGGGTTGGCGCTGCAGCGCGGCGACCGCCTGGTCGATGGTCGCCCGGCGCTGACCCAAATTCGCGCCAACCGATAGCAGTGCTACCGCCATAACTACGGACTTTCGATTCGCGTTACTCAACGGAGGGCGTCCGCACGCTTGGGCTCGTGGAGGACAAGCGAGAGGAGAGCGCAAGAAAAACGACCGGTGCGCATCCTATCGCACCGGCCAGTTTAGACGTTGCTTAGGGGCTGCCCAAGGCCGCCGCCAGCAACAAAACAACTTGGAGGGGACATCCGATCCACGACCGAGGCCGTCGGCTGTCGTTCCGTTCAGCCGCCGCCCCCCAAGCTATGTACATTCGAGCCAAGCTCGTTTGTTTCACAGGGCACATCCGCCGCAAACCGATCCACGGCGTTCAATCATCCTGTACTCCAAAATCGATGCCAGCAGACACAGTGCTAAGGAGAGAAACGCCACCGAGCCAAATCGGCGCGCAAGGCGAACGCGACAAATGCATTTGTAAAGTTCCAGAACGGAATCGTTGTCGACCAAATCGATGTCGGTGACAACTTATGGCAATGCGACCATGTCGCGGACGTGCGAAGTTCCAACTCTCAGCATTCGCTCATTTTGCGGAGACTGGAGAAAAAGTCAAGGAACTTTCTTTTGCAAAATTTTCTCGCTCGATTTAAGAACGATTGCCACTTGCAAAACACAGACACTTTGTTCTCTCGTCGCTGCGCAATCACATGCAGGGGCAAGGTAGCAATTCGAAACGCGACCCTTAACTTCGCGCTCCGTAAAAAGCAAACAAGTAGAAAAACCTTTGCGCTATGTTGCTGCGCGCGATGCGCCAAGCGAATGCACAAGCGCGAACAGCGCGAGTCAATAGGCCGGTACGGCTTCGTATAACGGCGGCGAGGGCAACGTGTTGCCCGAGGGAACCGGTGTGGACATCCAATCGGCGCGCGGGACACAAGCGCCGCGACAACTCTTGCGCGACGCATGCCAGGGGTAATCGAGATGGCGCCGATAGTCGATCGGCCGCGCGTAGTTATACGGATTCTTTGTGCCGCTATGCAGCCACCAAAGTGTGCCATCGGCGACAGGTCGACACGAAGGCCCCGACCCATAGCAACCGGCGCCAGGAAATGGTGAAGGGCAATCGCCAGCGCTGGCCAGCTGGGAAGCGCCGGACACGATGGCGAGGGCAAGTAGAACCGATACGTGGCGCATGAGACGGGCAGACCTTGGTGGAAGGAAATAATTAGACCGCCGAGTGCGAGGCAACCTCGCAAGAACGATCCGAATCGCGTCACGCGCGCAAGACGTTCATAGCGTTAGCCGAGGCGCCAGGTCCCGGCGGCATCGCGGAGACCATGGATTGAAATCGGCCATCGAGACCAGGATCAACAGAGGAATCATTTCAACCGGCGCAGCTGGCGTATTCGTCAAAGTTTGCCCGAACCACCGGCCCTGGTCGCTTACTGGCAAAATTGGTAAGCTTTTACGCATCTGCTTAACGAATCCGTGATGTTTTACGGTTGCCGCCTCCTGACTGACGAGGGAATGATGTCTCACGAAGGCTTTGGAATCGCAAAAATCAAACGCGACGAGCTCCCTGAAGGAAAGGTCCTGTGCGAGTACTGCACGGCTCGGTGCTGTCGCTACTTCGCCCTGCCGATTGAAACACCCGAATCGGCCGAAGACTGGGATTTCGTCCGCTGGTATCTGCTGCACGAGCGGGCCAGCGTCTTCGCCGAAGACGACACCTGGTATCTCTTGGTGCATACGAAATGCAAGCATTTGCAGGACGACAATCTGTGCGGCATCTACGAAACGCGGCCACAGATCTGTCGCGATTACACGACGGCGAACTGCGAATACGAAGACGATTGGACCTATGAGAAGTACATGGAAACGCCGGAGCAGGTGGCCGAATTCTGCGAGGCGGCATTCCAGAAAAAGGGCGCCTGCATTCGCAGCCGCAAACCGGCGCTGCTGCCAGTATTGGCCTGATGGCAGCGCAACGAATCGGGAAGTAGCACGTTGACATGCGGAGAAAGTGTCGAAGATCGCCATGAGTAAGTCGAACCTGATTACGCCACGAACGCTCAAGGGATTTCGCGACTTTCTCCCCGAGCTAATGATCCCGCGCGAGCATTTGATGGAAACGGCGCGCCGTGTCTACCGCTCGTACGGATTCTCGCCGATCGACACGCCGGCGCTCGAGCATCTGGAGATTCTCAAGGGCAAGGGCAGCGAAGAAACCGACAAACAGCTCTACGAGTTCGAGGACAAGAAGGGCCGGCCGGTGGGTATGCGCTTCGACTTGACCGTGCCGCTGGCGCGATTTGTCGCCCAGCACGCGTCCGAGTTGGGAATGCCGTTCAAGCGCTACCACATCGCCACCGTCTGGCGCGGCGAAAACACGCAGCGCGGCCGGTATCGCGAGTTCATGCAGTGCGACTTCGATACGATCGGCACGAAGAGCGTGGCGGCCGATATCGAAACGGCGTTGGTGATTCACGACTTGATGCACGCGATCGGGATCACGAAATTCAAGATTCACATCAACAACCGGCAAGTTCTCAATGGCCTGCTCGAGCGACTCGATCTGCTCGAACAATCCACTGCGATCCTGCGCGCGCTCGACAAACTCGGCAAAGTCGATGCCGACAAGGTAGCCGCGGAAATGGTCGCAGTCGCCGGGGCGACCGAGGCCCAAGCGCGCGATGTACTCAGCCTGGCGGCGCTCCAAGGCGAACCGAGCAGCGTCTTGGCCGGCTTGGCGCCGCTCGTGGCCGGCAGCCAGCGCGGCGAAGCCGGCGTCGAACGCCTTCACGAACTTCTCACGGGGATCAAAGCGGCCGGCGTGTCCGATGCGCGAATCCATCTCGATGTCGCCATTGCACGCGGGCTCGATTACTACACGGGTGTGATTTTCGAAACCTTCCTGGAAGACCTGCCGGGCATTGGCAGCGTTTGCAGCGGTGGCCGCTACGACAATTTGGCCGAGCTCTACACGAAGGCCGAACTGCCCGGCATCGGCGCTTCACTCGGCTTGGACCGCCTGCTCGCCGCCCTGGAAGAATTAAACCTGGTGGAAAAGGTGCGCACGCCGGCGCCGGTGCTGATTGCGTATTTCGATTCCGCGCGTTTCGAAGACTATCTGCGATTGGCCGCGCGCGTGCGGTCGACGGGCGTGGGCGTCGAGGTTTATCCCGAAGCGATTAAGTTGGGCCAACAGTTGAAGTACGCGGACCGGCGTGGTTTTCGGCTCGCTCTGATCGCGGGCGATCGCGAGTTCGCGTCGAATACTTGCCAAATCAAGGATCTCGCCAGCGGCGCCAGCAGCGAAGCTTCGCTCGCCAGCAATGCCGACGAACTGGTCGAGAGAATTCTCGCGATTCTCGCTGAAAACGCCGACTGACGAATTTGGCGGCCGCGCGTTTCACGATCGTGGCCCGTGAAAGAATGCCAAGAATTTCAAGCGGCCCTCCGGCATCGATGCCTCTCGAAGGCCGCGCGGGCGATTCGTTTGGCCTGAAGTCCTATTTCTGCTAGAATCCCCCGCATGGCGAGACCATGGAACCATTATGAGGCGGCATTCGAAGCCTTCTTGCGATCGATTCGCATTCCCTACGTATCCGTCGACGAACGGCGCCGCGCGCTGCTGGGCGATCAATCGCTCAAGAATCTCGACTTTATCGTTTCGCCCCCGGATCAAATCTCGTGGCTGATCGATGTAAAAGGACGCAAGTTCCCCGGCGGTGAAGAGGGCCGGCATTATTGGAAAAATTGGATCCAGCACGAAGATCTCTTCAGCCTCGAACGGTGGGAACAACTTTTTGGCGGCGGCTTTCGCGGCTTGCTCGTATTCGCCTACCTGCTGGTTCGCGATCGCGCACCGGTTCCACCGAGCGAAATCTTCGATTTCCGCGGCCAGGCCTACGCCTTCGTCGGCATCGAGCTCGACGTTTATCGCCGGTATGCACGGCCGATTTCCGACCGGTGGGATACCGTAGCCATGCCAGCGCCGCGATTCCGCGAACATGCGCAACGCGCCCACGCGCTCTTTGAGGTCGAAGTTTCGTCGTTATCGGCCGACTGAAACGTGACCCGATTCTTGCGCACAACAGGTCCATGTGCAACCGGCCGCAGCGCACGGTGATAGCGGATGTAGCGGTTGCGCTAGCCTCCTGTCTCTATTTCGCAACGCGCCGCCCGCACAGCGGTCGCCAAGAAGTTCGCGTCGTCGCGCCGTAGCGCGACCTATTCTTTTCTAGGAAACCGTGTTAGGCGCGGTTCGCGCGTCTCGCCCCGCAGTCCGAGTGGGTCGTGACCGCGCTCGATTTACATACGCTATCGCCAAGCTTGTCATATCCATGAGTTCCGGTTTGCAGTCCGTTTCCGTGCCACCACCGGCCGACTCCGTCGGCCTCTCGCCCTGGCGCCGATGCCTGGGCGTGGCTCGCGACATTCGGCACCGGCCGCTGGTCGCCAAGGTAGCGCCCTCGGTGTTCGACCAAGCGAT
Source organism: Planctomycetales bacterium (assembly GCA_020427265.1). Classification (GTDB taxonomy): domain Bacteria; phylum Planctomycetota; class Planctomycetia; order Pirellulales; family JAGQOS01; genus JAGQOS01. Next base: position 13,150 of record JAGQOS010000017.1, on the reverse strand, counting down.
GGTCAGCGGCACGAGTTTCGCTACCAGCATCGTACTGGGAAGGCTCTGCACACCGGAGGACGTGGGAATTTACTTCCTCGCCCTGAGCGTGGCCATGTTTCTGGTCACGACGCAAGGTGAATTGATCTCCGGCCCTTACACGGTTTTTTGTCATGGCCGCGACGAACAGTCGCTGTCGACGTATCGCGGCAGCGTCCTGGTGCATCAATTCGTGCTCACGGCCCTATGCATTGCGGCCGTGGCGATTGCGTGCCTGATCCTGGCCATGGGCTACGGACCGCAAGCATTGGCGCCCACGGCGATTGTGTTGCTCTGGGTGATCCCCCTGATGCTGCTGCGCGCGTTTGTCCGTCGGACGACACTGGCTCATTTGCGCATGAAGGTGTTGCTGCGTTTCGACGCCGTCGTTAGCTGTACGCAGTTGCTCGGCTTCGCCCTGCTGTTTTGGTTCGACTTAATGACCGTGCCCGGCGTTCTCACAACCATTTCCGCCGCCTGCGGCCTCGGCTGCCTGCAATGGTGGGTTTCCGGACAATTTCCCTTCCGCATTTCGCTGCTTCAAAGCTGGGCCGACTGGCGTAGCAATTGGCGACTCGCCCGCTGGTCGCTGGCCAGCGAGTTCCTGGGTTCAACCACACCGTATCTTCTGCCCTGGATGCTCGCGGCCGCGCATGGCACGGCGGCAACGGGACTACTCGCCGTTTGCACAACGCTCGTGGGACTTTCGAATTGCTTCTTGCTCGGTGTAAGCAATTTCCTGATTCCCCGCGCCGCGGCCGCTTTTGCCGAAGAAGGGGTCGAGGCGCTGCGTCAAATCGTTGTGAAGTCGCTACTGCTCGTGGTCGGCGCTCTGGGCGGGCTCTGCTTGGTCTTCTGCCTGGCCGGCGAGTGGCTCGCCAGCGCGATCTATGGTACGGAATACGCCGGCAGCGGCCCAGTCATCAGCGTGCTCGCTTTCAGCCTCCTCGGCACCGGCGTCGGTACAGTGCTCGGCAATGGGCTCTATGCCATGCGCCAGCAGCGATTCAACCTGCTCGCCGACGCGTTCATCCTGGTCGTCACACTTGCCGGCGCCTGGCTGCTGATCGAACCCTACGGCGCGCTGGGAACGGCCATCGCCTCGCTGGCCGGCGTCGTCGCCGGCACGATCGTGCGCTGCCTATCGATCCAACAGCTTTTGCGATCGCTACAAGCCGAAGCGGCCATGGCGGGAGGGAACACATGATCCGCTCCCTGGAAAATCAGGAAACCGTGTCCGCTGCGCCCTGGAAGATCGGGCTCGCCATCGTCGTGATCGCCAGCGGGTTCTTTCTCGTGGAACACGAACTGTTCATCTCGCAGCGCGTCGAGCTGGGCTACGCCAATGATTTGACCGCGCTCGAAAAAAGCGCCGAATCAGGCGCCTGGACAAACAAGGTCGGTTTTTCGTTGATCGGCCTGCTCGGCTGCGGGTACCTGATGATCGGCGCCCAACGTCAATGGCGCGTTCGCAACCTGATGGCGGCAATCCTCTTCGTCGGCCTGGCCTGGCTCTATGCCAGCGTAATTTGGTCGGCCGATCCGGTGCGCACGGTCAAGAATCTCGTCATCGCGTCGTTCCTTCTGATCGGCGCGGCGGGAATCGCACGACAATTCACAGGCCGGCAATTCGTCGTGTGTGTTTGGGGAGTATCCACCGCTTTCTTAATCGTCGGCATCGCAATCGAGATCGCCCTGGGAACATTCCAGCCCTGGAACGCGACCTACCGCTTCGCCGGCACGCTCCATCCCAACGGCGCGGGACCCAATTGCGTGTTCTGCGCGCTAACCAGCTTTTTGCTGTGCTGCGAAAGCCACCGGCTTCGCCAGCGCGTCTTCTTTATCGCACTTACGGCTTTAGCCGCCGCACTGCTCTATTGCACTCGGTCCAGGTCCACGTTCGCGGCCTTCACGCTGGCCCTGTCGTTGCTGATCGCGCTGCGCCTACCGCTGACAAAAACGCTGCTGCTGGGCTTCGCCGCCTTTTGGACCGGCTCGTTCGCATTGCTGGTCGCGACAGCCGCCAACGCTCCCATTGCCGAACGCCTTGTCGGCGTATTTCTGATGGGGCGAACGACGCAACTTGATTCGCTCAACGGCCGCGCCGAGCTGTGGGACCTCGTCTTCCATTACATCGAGCAGCGGCCCGTTACGGGTTATGGGTATGCCGGATTTTGGCGCGAAGACGTAATCGCCAAGTTCGCGGCCTATACGGGTTGGTCGATGAACTCGGCCCACTCGATGTATTTAGACTGTGTCCTGGGGCTCGGCTATGTCGGGCTGGGGCTGCTTGTCGTCGCGCTCGTTGCGGGCGGCGGCACGGCGGCTTGGCAATTCGCTCGCCATAAGTCGGCCGTCGCCGGCCTGGCCGCCGCCACGCTGTTGTTTGGCAGCGCCACGGGTTTGACCGAGTCGAGTCTTTATCTTCCCTCGTTCGCCACGTTCATCGCGATCGGATCCGTGCTCGCTACGTCGTTGTTTCGCCACGTCGAATGCCGCGACGCCTGGCGCCCCGACGTGACGGGCGCCTTCGTTGGTTCCGCCAGAAGTTCCTTCACCACGCTACGTCCCTCGTTGAATTGGCAAGAGTAAACGTTTTCCAACTTGTCGCCACGGAAGTTCGCCATGCACCCAGACATTTCCATCGTCGTTTGTACCTTCAATCGCGCGGACATGCTGCGCGATGCGTTGATGAGTCTCACGCGGCTCGAGTCGAAGGGAGCTTTTTCTTTCGAAATCCTTGTCGTCGACAACGCATCGACGGACCACACGCCGCAAGTCGCGGCGGAAGTCGCCGCCGGCAGTTCGATTGCCGTTCGTTATGTTCGCGAGGAGCGCCAAGGTGTCGCTTGCGCACGCAATCGCGGGCTTGCGGAAGCTACCGGCCAATGGATCGCCTTCTTCGATGACGATCAACTTGCTGAACCCGACTGGCTGGCCGAGTTGTTCGCGATCGCCCAACAACAGAACTCCCGCTGTGTGGGCGGCTCCGTGCGACTGAAACTTCCGGCAGACTGCACGCGCGAGATTGCGGCCTATTGCCGACCGCTGCTCGGCGAGTCGCCGCAATTGGGCAATCCCATGCGCTACGGCCGCAAGATGGCCCCGGGAACCGGCAACGTAATGATCCATCGGAGCGTCTTCGACGAAGTCGGCCGCTTCGATGAGCAGATTGTCGTCCGTGGCGAAGACTCAGATCTCTTCGAACGCATCGATGCCGCCGACATCGAAGCCTGGTACACACCGCGCGCCGTGGTATGGCACATGATTCCGCCCGAACGGCTCGCGGACGAATACCTCTTGCGCCTGGCTCATCTGAGCGGCTGGGGGCCGGCCAAGCAAGATCTCGTGCGGCGCGGCAAGCTGGCGCTCTCGGTTTTGTGGGCGGCCCGGCTGGCCCGCGCCGCCTTGATGTTTGCTCCGAACTGGTTCGTCAAGCGTTTGAGCGGCGATCGCGAGCAGGCCTTGGCTGCGCGTTGCCGCCTGGCCAACACGGCCGGCTACTCGCGTTCGGTTCTCGCGTTGCTCGGGCCTCGTCGTTTCCGCATTCAAGGATATGGAGCATGAACTACCGCCTGGTCCACCCTCGCGATTTAACGCCCGACGATCTCGCGCGCTGGTCCGACATGCAATCGGCGTGCGCCGAATTTCGGAGTCCGTACTTTCGTCCGGAGTTCGCGCAACTGGTCGGTCGCCTGCGTCCCCGCGCCCGCGTGGCCGTCTTGCAAACGCAGGGAGATCCCATCGGTTTTTTTCCGATCCATCTCGACTCGCGCGGCGCGGCAGGCCCGCTGGCGGGCACGTTGACGGACTTTCAAGGACTGATCGCCGCGCCGGACACTTCCGTCGATTTTCCACAACTGCTGCGGGGAAGTCGACTGGCGGCCTGGCGATTCGATCATTTGCTGACAAGTCAAGCGCGGCACGTTGCGCAGCCCACGCGATTCGCCGATTCGCCCTATCTGGAACTCTCCGACGGTTTCGCAGCCTACGCCGCGGCGCGGCAGGCGGCTGGGTCAAAAATCGCCTCGCGCGTGCGCCAGATGGTGCGCAAATTGGAACGCGAGATCGGTCCCGTGCGTCTCGCCTTCCACGAACCCGGCGAGGAAGCAACGCAGTTTGTGATCCGCTCCAAGATCGAGCAATACCATCGCATCGCCTCGGTCAATCATCTGGCGCCCGACTGGACGCGCGCCCTGCTGAGCGACATACGCGACTTTCAATCGGAAGCGTTCGCCGGCGTGTTGTCGGTACTCTACGCGGGCGATCGTCTGGCGGCCGCGCACCTTGGCATGCGCAGCCGCGACACGCTGCACTATTGGTATCCGGCGCATCACGCCGATTTCGAAAAGTACTCACCTGGCCTTGTTCTGTTGGAGGAAGTCGCGCGGGCGGCCGCCGATCAAGGCATTACCCGAATCGACCTGGGCAAAGGCGACGAACCGTACAAGGCGCGGTTCGCCAGCGACGTCGCCCAGGTGGCCGAAGGAACGATCGACTTGCGACCCATCGCGGGCCCACTGTGCCGCGGCTTGTCCGCCGCGCGCGCCTGGGTCAGGCAATCGCCGCTGCGCACGCCGGCGGAACAGTTGGTGCGCGGCATGCGCACGTGGCGGCGGCGCACCACGGCTAAATGGAACGGACAAGCCACCACTTAGCGTACGACATTGCACGCCACTGCACACGGGACCATCCACATCGATTCGAGAACGAGAGCGACCCCGATGACAACCATCGAAAACAAAGCGGCAGCCGAGATCACGGCCGACGTATGGGACGCCTGGCGCGATCTGGTGTCGGCGAATCCCGAGTTGGCAAGTCCCTACTTTCAACCCGAATTCACGCAGGCAATCGCCGCGCTGCGCGACGATGTGGAAGTCGCACTCGTACGCGACTCGGGCGTCATCGTTGCGATCCTGCCGTTTCAACGTGCAGCGGGCTCGATCGGCCGACCGGTCGGCGGGCCGCTGTCCGACTTTCAAGGCGTGATCGCCGCACCTGGCTACGAAGTCGATCCCTTAGCGTTGATTCGCGCCTGCCATTTGTCGCGCTGGGAATTCGATCATCTGCTCGCAACGCAAAAGGAATTTTCGGCGTGCCAGATCGCCGCCGCACCGTCGCCCTACCTCGACGTGCGCGGCGGATTCGACGCCTACCTCGCCCGTCGCACAAATCCGGCGAACGATGAGTTGAAACAGGCCGAGCGTCGTCGCCGCAAGATCGAGCGAGAACGAGGATCGCTCCGCTTTCATTGGCAGTCGCACGACAAAGCGATTCTCGAAACTCTCTTTCAGTGGAAGTCGCAACAGTACCAGGCGACCCAACTGACCGACGTCTTCTCGTTCGACTGGACGCGCGCGCTATTGAAACGATTGCTGCGCGGCGATCACGCGCCGGTGACAGGTCTGCTGTCGACACTTCATGCGGGCGAGCAACTGATCGCCGTGCACTACGCCATGTGCGCGGGCGGCGTGTTGCACTCTTGGTTTCCCGCTTACGACCCGACTTTCAGCAAATATTCGCCAGGCATGCTGCTCTTTGTCGAGATCCTTCGCGCTACCGAAACCCACGGCATCGAGCACGTCGATTTGGGAAAGGGCGACGAGCCGTACAAATTGCGCCTCATGACTGGACAGTTCGAAGTTTCCGAAGGCGCTGTCACGCGATCACCCGTCGCCCGCATGCTCCGTCGTCAATGCCGCGCGGCGAAGCAATGGGTGAAGAACTCGAAGTTTCGACCCACGGTCGAGCGCCCCGCCCAGTGGCTGCGTCATTGGCGCGAGCGGGCGCTCTTCGAATGACGCCATCTGCGAGAAGTTGTCGCTCCTGCCTACGTCCGATCCCAACGAACCACCGCACCGAACACGCATGACCTCCTATCATCGACATCGATTGAACGAGCTTTCTACCGACGACTTACATCGTTGGGTACAGCTTCAGGAAGAAACGCCGGAGCTCGATAGCCCGTTCTTTCGTCCCGAATTCGCTCGCGCCGTCGATGCCGTGCGCAACGATGTGGAAGTCGTCGTCGTCAAACAACAGGGCGAGCCCGTGGCGTTCTTCCCTTTTCAGCGCGATCGGTTGGGAACAGGCCGACCCGTGGGCGGTCCGCTGTCGGGTTGCCAGGGCGTGATCGCCCGGCGCACGACGATGTTCGATCCGCTCGCGCTGCTCGACGCCTGCGGCACGACCGCTTGGAAGTTCGATCATCTGGTCACCCATCAGACGCCGCTGGCGCCCTATCACTCACACTTTGAGGCAGCGCCCTATATCGATCTGTCCCAGGGTTTTGCGGCGTATCGCGCGGCGCGGCGCAAGGCAGGATCGCAGCGCATCAGCAAGATTCTTTCACGGGCGCGCAAGGTCGAGCGAGAGCACGGACATTTGGAACTTGTACCCCACGCGAACGACGTGGAAGTGCTCAATACGCTGGTCCGTTGGAAACGCCAACAATATCGGCGCACCGGCCTGACCGACGTTTTCAACTATCCCTGGACGCTCGCACTGCTAGAGCATCTGCTGACCCACCCTGCTGCGGATCTCGAGCCCATGCTCACGCTCCTGTGCGCTGGCGACGCGCCGGTCGCAATTTCCTATGGCCTGCGATCGCGAGGCGTTCTCTACGGTTGGTTCACCGCCTTCGATCGCGCCTACGCGCGTTACGGACCGGGCATGATGATGGCCGTGCTCATGGCGCAGGCGGTCGTGCCACTAGGCGTGCGGCGTATCGATCTGGGCAAAGGCGACGACGAATTCAAGCTCCGCCTGATGAGCGACAGCTTCACGCTCGCCTCGGGCACGCTGACAGCGCCGAGCCTGACCAACAGCATTCGGGCCGGTGTTCGTCAATCGATTAACTGGGCGCGGACCACGCCGCTGGCCGCGCCCGTAGAAATCCCGCTACGAATGACGCAACGACTACGAGATTGGTTGGTGCTGCAATGAACGAACACTCCCACAAGTGCAACGACGAACGTGAGCCTGCAGCGCAACCTCCCGGCAAGGGTCACCTGCGGGCCTGTGTTGAAGACGTGGGCATGCGCACGGCGGGTCAGCTCGGCGTGGGATTGAATCGTCTGCTAGGCAGTCGCGCCGGCCGCGCGCTCGGAATAGTAACCTATCACCGCGTATCACCCGTTGTCGACGGGCTTTCCAAGCCTCTGCACAATGTCACACCGGAAGTCTTCCGCGAGCAAATCGTTGGGCTGCTGCGGCGCGGGTTTACGGCCTGGCCGCTGCGTCGCGCCATTCGCTTCAGCAACGAGGGTCGCTTCCTGCCGCCGCGCACGTTTGTCGTTACGTTCGACGACGGTTACGAATCGGTCTACCTGCATGCCTGGCCCGTGCTGCGCGAGTTGCGCGTGCCGGCCACGATCTTCCTGAACACCGCCTTTGTCGACAGCGATCTTCCCTTTCCCTGCGACGCCTGGGGGATGCGTTACGAAGGATTCGCGCCGCCGAGCACCTATCGCCCGCTGCGCGATGATCAGTGCCAGGAAATGCTCGATACGCAGCTCATCGAGATCGGCGCCCATACGCATACGCACCAGGATTTCCGACGACGACCCGCGGAGTTTCGCGACGACCTGCGCGAAAATCTGCGCGAGCTGAAGAATCGCTACGGCATCGAAAAACCGACCTTCGCATTCCCTTACGGCACACCACATGCGGGGTTCACCGGACCGGAATTGGTCGCGGTCGCCCGCAAGATGGAATTGCAGTGCGCGCTCTCGACCGAAAGTGTGCTCGTGATCCCCGGCACCGATCCGTTTCGCTGGGGTCGCTTCAACGCTTTCCCTTGGGACACCGGAGCCACGCTCTCGGCCAAGCTTTCCGGCTGGTACTCCTGGGCGCCGAAACTGAAGCAGCGTATCTCCGGCCAAAGCGCGCCGTCGGCTTTCCAAAGTGATCAGACGATGGAGATGGCAACGTCATGAAGATCCTGCTTTGCCATAACTACTACCAACAACCCGGCGGCGAAGATCAAGTCTTTGCCGACGAATCGCGTTTGCTCGAAGCGCGCGGCCATCAGGTCGTGCAGTACACGCGTCATAACGACGAAGTCGCTTCGGCCGGTCGAATGGGAACGGCGCTGCGCACCATCTGGAGCGGCCCGTCGTATGGCGAGTTGAAGCGGATCATCCGCCGGGAGCGTCCGCAAATCGTTCACTTTACGAATACGTTTCCCCTGATTTCGCCCGCCGCCTACTATGCCGCTCAGGCCGCCGGGGCCAAGGTCGTTCAGTCATTACACAATTATCGCTTGCTCTGCCCTAGCGGCCTGTTGCTGCGCGACGGCCAGGCGTGTGAAGAATGTTTGGCGAAGCGCATCGCCTGGCCCGCCGTAAGGCACGGCTGTTACCGCGGCAAAAGCGGCTCGGCCGTCGTCGCGGCCATGCTCGCCGGGCACCGCGCCATGGGCACCTGGACTTCGGCCGTCGACCGCTACATTGCCTTAACGCGGTTTGCTCGCGCCAAGTTCATTGCCGGCGGCCTGCCGGAGCGCAAGATTTCGCTGAAACCCAACTTCGTCGACCCTGATCCAGGTCCCGGCGATGGAGCGGATGGCTACGCGATTTTTGTCGGCCGCCTCTCCGAGGAAAAAGGGATCGACACGTTGCTCGCAGCCTGTCATCGTCTCGAATCGCCGACGGAGCTGCGAATCATTGGCGACGGTCCTTTGAGAGACCAAGTGGAAGCGGCCTGCGCCCGCGACGTGCGCATTCGCTGGCTGGGCCGACGACCGATCGAGCAAGTACTCGAAGCCATCGGCCGCGCCAGCCTGCTCGTCTTTCCGTCGAATTGCTATGAAACTTTCGGCCGCACCATCGCCGAAGCCTTCGCCAAAGGCACGCCGGTGATCGCTTCCGATTTGGGAGCCGCCGCCGAACTGGTAACGCCCGGGTTGACCGGCGCGACCTTCGCCGTCGGCAACCCCGAGGCGCTGGCAGGCGCGGTCGCCGCTGCTCAAAGCGATCCGGAGCGCCTCGCCGCGATGCGCGGCGCTGCCCGGCGCGAATACGAACAACACTACACGCCCGATGCCAACTACGAAATGTTGATGGCGATTTACTCCAGCGTACTTGCCGGCGACCCGGCCGTGGCGCCTGCCTTGCCCGCTGAACCGTCCGCAACACAGTCGCTCAAGAGCGAGTCCGCCAGTTACCAAGAGGTTTCCCAATGAGTTCTACAGTTCCCGGCGTCGACAATGGTTTCAAATCGGCCAGCGGCAGCATCAGCGCTGCGATTCTCTCGCCTAGCGACGGCAACGCGACCGTTCGTCTCTCGTCCGAGGAGCACGCGACACCGGCCACGATCGATTGGCCAACGAAGTACGACCTGTTCGGCGTGCAAGTGAGCGCGACGAACTATACGGAAGCGACGGACGTGATCTGCGCCGCCGCCGCGCAACGGACGCCGGCCGTGGTTTCACTGCACCCGGTACACGCGATCATCGAGTCGGTGCGCAACCGCGAATTGATGGAGCAAGTCAACCGCTTTGAGATCATTGCAACCGACGGTCAACCGGTCCGCTGGGCGCTGAACATGCTTCATGGCGCGGGCCTTGAAGATCGGGTCTACGGCCCCGAGTTGATGCTGCGGTTGTGCGAGCGGGCGGCTCGCGATGGCATCTCGATTTTTCTCTACGGCAGTTCGACCGACGTACTCTCGCGTCTGGAATCGCAACTGAACGTGAAGTTCCCCGCACTCGAAATCGCCGGCAGCTATTCACCGCCGTTCCGGCCCTTGACGGCTGAAGAAGATGGCGCGGTGATTCAGCTCATCAACGAGAGCGGCGCGGGGCTTGTCTTCATCGGCCTCGGCTGCCCGAAGCAGGACAAGTTTGCCGCCGAGCATCAGGGGCTGATCCAGGGCGTGCAAGTCTGCGTCGGCGCCGCCTTCGACTTTCATGCCGGCAACAAGAAGACAGCACCGGCGTGGATGCAGCGTCACGGCCTGGAATGGCTATTCCGCCTGATACAAGAGCCCGGCCGGCTTTGGAAGCGCTATCTGTTTACCAACTCGCTGTTCGTCATCAAACTCAGCGCCGCGCTGCTGCAACGCGGCCTGCGACGCCGCGCCAATTGACGACGCCCTGGCGATCTGCACAATCGTGAGAAGGAACCTGCGTGGCGCGCCGTATTCCGCGGCGCGCTACGATCACCCTCCTTCCCGAGGTAGCTTGTCGTGCAGATTGTCGTACTCGATGGCCATACACTCAACCCTGGCGATTTGTCGTGGGAGCCGCTGGAGCGCCTCGGCCCGACGACCATCCATTCGCGCACGCCAGCAGAGCAAGTCGTTGAACGAGCGGCCGGGGCCGAAATCGTGATCACGAACAAGGCGCTGCTGCCGCGCGCGGCAATCGAGCAATTGCCCGCGCTGCAATACATCGGTGTGACGGCAACAGGTGTGAATATCGTCGATGTGGAGGCGGCGCGCGAGCGTGGCATTCCGGTCTGTAATGTGCCCTCGTACGGAACGAAGAGTGTCGCGCAAATGGCGTTCGCCCATGTGCTGAACCTGTCGCAGCGAGTCGCCGAGCACGCACAGTTGGTGCGCGACGGACGCTGGCGCGACAGCCAGGACTTTTGCTTTTGGGACTTCCCCCTGATTGAATTGGCCGGCAGAACGATGGGCATCGTTGGCCTGGGCGCGATCGGCCGTGAAACGGCCCGGTTGGCAGGCGCCTTCGGTATGCAGGTGATCGCGGCAACGCGCACCGCGCCCGACGACGCGCCGGACGTTCGTATTGTCGACCTCGACACGCTTTTCGCCGAGAGCGATATCGTTAGCCTGCATTGCCCGCTGACCGACGAGACGCGGCATCTCGTCAACCGCGAGCGCCTCGCACGAATGAAGCCGACCGCGCTGCTCATCAATACGAGCCGCGGTCCGCTGATCGACGAGGCGGCGCTGGCCGCGGCGCTAATCGCGGGCCAACTGGCCGGCGCGGGACTCGACGTATTGAGCGAAGAACCGCCGCGCGGCGAGAACCCGCTGCTCGCAGCGCCGAATTGCTATGTCACGCCACACATCGCCTGGGCCACGTCCGCCGCCCGCGCGCGACTGATGCAGGCGAGCGTGGAAAATGTCGCCGCCTTCCTGGCGGGCGAGCCTCAAAACGTGGTCAATCCGTAATGGTTCATCAAGAACAGTTCACGATCGAAACCTCGGGTCATCGCGACATGCACGATCTATCATGTCGAGTCGCGGCCGTGATTGCTCGCAGCAAGATTCGCACAGGAACAGTTCAGGTGTTTAATGTCGGCAGCACCGGCGCGATCGGGGCGATTGAGTTCGAACCGGGCCTGGAGCGAGATCTGCCGGAAATGCTCGATCGACTGTTGCCGCCGAGCCGCGATTACGGACACGAACAGGCCTGGCACGACGGCAACGGGCACTCGCATCTGCAAGCCACGCTGCTCGGGCCGACCTTCGCCGCCCCGGTCGCCGACGGCGCTCCGGTGCTGGGCACGTGGCAGCAGATCTTTCATGTCGAATGCGACATCAAACCGCGGCGGCGCACGATTGTCGTCACGGTCATTGGAGAATGACCTATGCAGGCGGAGCTTCCTCGTGTGTTGTCGGCCGGCGGTTTGACGCCAACGATTCATGAACTGCTGGCGAATCGTGTGGAACTTTTGCCGTGGGAAGCGGCCCAAGGCGCGGCGGCCGATTCGGTGGCCGGCATCTTTTCCTATGGCCACGATCCGGTCGATGAGCTGTTACTCGCCCGACTGTCGAATCTGCGCGTGATTTCGAACCATGGAGTGGGCGTCGATCACATCGACGTCGAAGCGGCGCGAAGGCGCGGCATTCCTGTCGGCAATACGCCGGCAATTCTCGATGCAGCGGTTGCCGACATGGCGATGGCCCTGCTGTTGGCCGCCGCGCGGCGTTTGGCCGAAGGCGATCGCTTCGCCCGTACTTCAGGCGCTACGGAGTTCGATCCCAGCGCCCTGCACGGCCGCGATGTCCACGGCGCCACGCTCGGCATCGTAGGATTGGGAAACATCGGCTACCAGATAGCCCGCCGCGCTCGTGGCTTCGACATGCGAATCGTTTATCACAACCGCAACCGGCGCGAGGCGGTCGAACGCGAGCTGGCCGCCGAGTACCTGTCGCTCGACGACCTGCTCGCCACGGCCGACTTCCTGGTGCTGATCTGTCCCCTTTCCGATTCGACGCGGGGGTTGATTGGGCGCCGCGAGTTAGCGCAGATGAAACCGACAGCGACGCTGGTAAACATCGCCCGCGGCGGCGTGGTCGATACGGGTGCGCTAACGGCTGCATTGCAGGAAAGAAGCATCTACGCGGCGGCGCTCGATGTAACGGATCCGGAGCCGTTGCCGGCCGATCATCCGCTGTTGGCGCTGGACAACGTCACGCTGACGCCGCACCTCGGCAGCGCGACCGTGGAAACGCGCCGCCGTATGGCGGAACTGGCGGTCGACAATCTGCTGGCCGGTTTGGCGGGCGAAGAAATGAAGTGCCGGGTGGTTTGACTGCGGACTACCGGCCAATAGCTTCGATGCGGCGAATCACGCCAACACGTCCTCAACCACATGCCCATGCACGTCGGTCAGGCGGTAGTCGCGGCCCTGGAAGCGGAACGTGAGCTTCTCATGATCGAAGCCGAGCAGGTGCATGATCGTTGCTTGCAGATCGTGCACGTGGACTTTGTCGCGGGCGACACTAAAGCCAAGTTCGTCGGACTCGCCATGCGAATATCCGCCTTTCACACCGCCGCCGGCGAGGACCATCGTGTAGCAATCGGGGTAATGGTCGCGGCCGAGCACTTTGCTTTTGGCCGTACGGCCTTCGCGGAACGGCGTGCGGCCGAACTCGCCGCCGATGACGATGAGCGTTTCGTCGAGCATGCCGCGCTGGCGCAGGTCTTTAATCAGCGCCGCAATCGGTTTGTCCATCGTCGCGCACTTGTTTGTCAGTCCATTGGTGATGCCGCGCCCGGCGTTTGTGCCGTGGAAATCCCATCCCCAGTCGAATAGTTGCACGTAGCGCACGCCCTGTTCGACCAGCCGCCGGGCCAGCAGGCAGTTGTTGGCGAAGCTTCCGGCGCCCGGTTGCGCGCCATAGGCCTCGAGCGTTTCCTTCGTTTCGCGGTTGA
>JAGQOS010000179.1 GCA_020427265.1 Planctomycetales bacterium | reverse complement strand
CGACGGCCAAACAATTGCAGCGGCTGGTTTCGATGGCGATGTTTGCCTGTATCAAGCCGCCGATGGAATGCTGGTCAAGCAGTTTACCCCCGTTCCGCTCCTGGCCGATGCAGCGAGCGCGGCGACGGCCGCGAGCCCGGCCGGCGACGACGTGAACTTCATTCGCGACGTGCAACCCGTGCTTTCGAAACTTGGCTGCAATGCCGGCACTTGCCACGGCGCCAAAGACGGCAAGAACGGTTTCAAGCTCTCGCTCCGCGGCTACGATCCGCTCTACGATCATCGCGCGTTGACCGACGACATCGGCTCGCGACGCTTCAATCGCGCTTCGCCCGAGAACAGCCTCATGTTGCTCAAGGCTACGGGCCAGGTGCCGCATGTGGGCGGGCAGTTGATCGACGCCAATCATCGCTATTACGAGATCCTGCGCCGCTGGATCGCCGCCGGCGTGGAGCTCGATCTGGCCACGCCGCGCGTCGCTTCGATTGATATCCATCCCAAGAATCCGGTGATCGATCGCGAAGGCCAAACCCAGCAGATGAAAGTCGTGGCTGTCTATGCGAATGGCGAGTCGCGCGATGTCACGGCCGAGGCCTTTGTCGAAACGGGTAATCAGGATATCGCCTCGGTCGACGCGGCGGGCCTGGTCACCGCGCTGCGACGCGGCGAGGCGCCCATCCTGGCCCGCTACGAAGGCGCGTACAACGCCACGATTGCTACCGTAATGGGCAATCGCGACGGCTTCGCCTGGCAGGAACCCGAAAAGTTCAACTTCATCGACGACCTCGTGGCGGAGAAGCTTCAGCGCACGAAGACTCTGGCGAGCCCGTTGTGCGACGACGCATCGTTCATCCGCCGCGTTTATCTCGATCTGATCGGGCTTCCGCCGTCGGCCGACGAGGTGCGCGCCTTCCTGGCCGATGAGAGCGACTCGCGAGCCAAACGCGAAGCATTGATCGACAAGCTTGTGGGCAGCCCCGAATACGTGGAGCATCGCGCCAACAAATGGGCCGATCTCTTGCAAGTAAACGGCAAGTACCTGGGCCGCGAAGGGGCCACGGCGTTTCGCGCCTGGATTCGCGATGCCGTCGCCGCCAACATGCCTTACGACAAGTTCGCCTACACGATCCTGACCGCATCGGGTTCGAACCGCGAAAACCCGGCCGCCAGCTATTTCAAGATCCTACGTACGCCGGCCGAAACAATGGAGAACACCACGCATTTGTTCCTGGCCGTGCGTTTCAACTGCAACAAGTGCCACGACCATCCGTTCGAGCGTTGGACGCAGGATCAGTACTACCACATGGCCGCCTATTTCGCGCAGATCGGCATCACCAAGGACCCGATGAGCGGCGACAAGAAGATTGGCGGCACCGCCGTTGAAGGCGCCAAGCCCTTGTACGAAATCGTGTCCGACACCGGAAAAGGTGAAGTGAAGCACGACCGGACCGGCGACGTGACAGCGCCGCAATTTCCTTACGACGACCCGTACGAGGCGAGCGAAGGGGCGAGCCGGCGCGAAGAGTTGGCTCGCTGGATCACGTCGCCGCAGAACCGGTATTTCGCTAAGAGCTATGTTAACCGGCTTTGGGGTTATCTGCTGGGCGTTGGCCTGATCGAGCCGCTCGATGATATCCGCGCCGGCAATCCGCCTTCGAACCCCGAACTGCTCGACCAGTTAACCACCGGTTTCATCGACAGCGGTTTTAACGAACAGGAATTGATCCGTACGATCTGCAAGTCGGCCGCCTATCAAAGGTCGATTGAAACCAATCGCTGGAACGAGGACGACCAGACCAACTACTCGCACGCCGTCGCGCGCCGTCTGCCAGCCGAAGTGCTCTTCGATGCCGTGCATCGCGTGACCGGGGCCCAAGCCAGAATTCCAGGCATGCCGGCCGGATCGCGGGCGGCCGAACTGCCCGACGTGGGGATTAAGCTGCCGGGTGGGTTCCTCGATCAATTCGGCCGACCGGCGCGCGAAAGCGCTTGCGAATGCGAACGCGTTTCGGGCGTAATGCTCGGCCCGGTCATGACCCTGGTCAACGGGCCCACGATCGCCGGCGCGATCGCCGATGGCGGCAACGAACTTACGAAGCTCGTGGCGGCCCAGGCCGACAACGCCCAGCTCGTCGAGGAACTCTTCGTGCGCATTCTCAATCGCCCGCCGACCGAAGCCGAACTGGCGGAATGTCTGGCGGCCTTCGACGAGATCGAGGCCGACCATCAGAAACTGGCCGGACAGCTCGACGCCTTGGAAAAGAAGTTCGCGCCGGCCATCGCGGCCTTGGAAAAAACGCGAGCGGATGCCATCGCGGCGGCCGACAAGAACCTGAACGACTACCGCGCGGCCAATGCCGAGCGCTACGCACAGGAGAAACAGGCCCGCGAAGATCGCATCGCCCAGGCCCAAGCCGCGCTCGATGCGTATCTGCCGCAGTTGCCCGAGAAGCTTGCCGCCTGGGAAAAGCAACGGGCCGAAGGTGAGCCGCAATCGCTGTGGACGATTCTCGATCCGGAGAAGTTCAAGTCGACCAACAATGCTCAGTTGACCAAGGAAGCCGATCTTTCGCTCGTGGCCAGCGGACCGAATGGCAAAACCAAATACGAAGTGGAAGCCAGAACCGATCTGACAGCGATCACCGGCGTGCGGCTGGAGCTGCTCGCCGACGAGCGGTTTCCCAGCAAAGGGCCGGGTCGCGCACAGAACGGCAACTTTGTGCTCAGCGAACTGACCGTGGAAGCCGCACCGGCCAGCGAGCCGGCGAAATTCGCCAGCGTCGCATTGCAGAACGCGCAGGCGAATTTCAGCCAGGACAGCTACGATGTGAAAACGGCGATCGACGGCAAATCGCCCGGCGCGGGCAACGGCTGGGCCACGAGCCCCAAGTTCGGCGAGAATCGCTACGCCGTATTCGAAACCAAGGACGACATCGCCAACGCAAACGGCACGCTGCTCAAGTTCACGCTCGATCAGCAGTTTAACGACGGCCAGCATACGATCGGACGCTTCCGCATTCTCGTGACCTCGGCCGCCCGGCCGCTAAAGCTGGACGAGGCCAACACGATTCCTGAAGCCGTCGGCAAGATTCTGGCCGTCGCCGCCGATCAGCGCAGCGACGAGCAGAAGCAAGAACTCGACAAATTCTTCCGCACGATCGATCCCGAGTTGAAGCGGCTGGAAGCGGCGCTGGCCGAGGCCAACAAGCCGCTGCCCGATGACCCTCGCCTCAAGTCGCTCGAAGTGAAGCTCGCCGAGGCGAAACAGCCGATCAAGCTCGACTCCGGCCTGGTGCGGATGCGCGAAATGACACGCATCAGCGCCGAGCAGCTCAAAAATCAACGACTGACCGGGGCACAAGATATCGCCTGGGTGCTGATCAATAGCCCGGCGTTTCTGTTCAATCGGTAACTTGTCAAAACACGGATTCGCGCCAAGAATAGCCCGTAGTGTTTGTGGAATTCAGGGCGGAAGAGGAGCGCGTTTGCCGTGTTTGTTGCGACGACTTCGCTGACCAAGCGTTATCGCCAAGTCGAGGCGCTGGCCGATTGCACGCTCGGCATCGAGCGCGGCGAAGTCTTTGGGCTGCTCGGCCCCAATGGCGCCGGCAAAACAACCCTGTTGCGGCTGCTGCTCGGGTTTCTCAAGCCCACGTCGGGGTCGGCCACGATCGACACGCTCGATTGCTATCGCGATTCGTTGCTCGTCCGCTCGCGCGTGGCGTATCTGCCGGGTGAAGCGCGAATGTTTCGCCGCCTGCGCGGCCATGACATTCTCGCGTATTTCGCGCGGCTGCGGCCCGGCGCGAGCGTGCGCCGAGCCCGCGACATCGCCAACCGCCTGGGACTCGATCTCGCGCGGCCCGTCGTGCTGATGTCGACCGGCATGCGCCAAAAGCTCGCCCTGGCCGTTACCCTGGCGCCGCAAACTCCGTTGGTGATTCTCGACGAACCGACTTCGAGCCTCGATCCGTCGATGCGCACCGAAGTGTCGCGCCTGGTGCGCGAAGTACGCGACGAAGGCCGCACGGTGGTTTTCTCCTCGCATGTGCTTTCGGAAGTCGAAGCAGTTTGTGACCGGGTCGCAATCCTACGGCACGGTCGATTGGTCCATACACAAGTAATGGCCGACTTGCGCCGGCAGCACCGAATTACCGGCGACCTGACCGGCGGACTCGAAGACCCTCCGCCGGCGATTCGCGAGCAGATCGAAATCGTGCCGCCGGTCAACGGCCGCGTTACGATCGACGCCATGGGCGAGCTGGCGCCGCTGCTCGGTTGGCTCTCGACGCTGCCGCTTGCACGTTTGCGCATCGAGCCGATTGGCCTGCAAGCCGTTTACGACCGCTTCCATCTGGCGGATAGAACATGAGTTGGGCCTTGTGGGAAAAATCGTTGCGCGAGGCCAAATGGCTGCTCGTTGGCTGCGCGGCGCTGATGTTCGCGTTTCATCTCATTCGCGTTTGGGTCACGAGCCATTTCACGATGGGCGATGTGCGGCAACTCCTCGAATTCGCGCCCGATTTTGTCAAAGGGTTCTTCGCCGTGCCGCCGGAAGTGATCGCCGCCCCAGCCGGCCGCCTGGCCATCGGTTACGATGATCCGCTGGTCGTCGTCATCATGAGTTGCTGGGCGATCGCCCGCGGTTCGGATTCGGTCAGCGGAGAAATCGGCCGTGGGACGATGGAAGTGCTGCTCGCGCAACCCGTGCGCCGAATCGATGTGCTGTTGAGCAGCGCGGTCGTTAATCTTCTGGGCGCGGCGACACTCGCCACGCTGGCCTGGCTGGGAACGTACGTCGGCCTGGCGTTCTTCACGTTAGACGAGCCGGTCTCGGCGCGCATCTTGCTGCCGGCCGCGTTGAACCTGTTCGGGCTGGGCGCTTTTCTGGGTGGCCTGGCGACAATGCTCTCGTCGTGCGACCGGTACCGGACGCGCACCATCGGCATTGTGGTCAGTTTCTATGTCGTGCAAACGCTCATGAAGATCGTGGGAATCGCCGTGCCCGACTTTTCGTGGCTGAAAAAATATACGTTCCTCACCGTCTTCGAACCGCAACAACTCGCTTATCATTTCTGGCCCGAGATTCTCGCGGCCGAGCCCGAGCAGTCGTGGCGTTTGCTCATCGACTACAATGGATTGCTGATCGGCCTGGGGCTCGTCGCCTATGCGATCGCCGCCCTTGTCTTCACGCGCCGCGATCTGCCCGCGCCGCTTTGATCCGAATCCGTTCTTCCCCAGCATCCAGCGCTCGGTCATCCATGTTTACCGCCGATCAATACGAACTGCTCGACTTTGGTGCGGGCCGCAAGCTCGAACGGTTCGGTCGGCTCGTGCTCGATCGGCCCTGTCCGGCCGCCGGCAATGTGGCGCGCCAACACGAGCCGTTGTGGGCCGAAGCCGATGCCGTGTTCGAACGGCTCGACGCCGACTCCGGACGGTGGTATACGAACTCGGCGTTTCCCGAATCATGGACCGTGTCGCATGGGCGCGTTACGTTCGAGCTGCGCCCCACGCCCTTTGGCCATGTGGGAATCTTTCCCGAACAGGCTGCGAATTGGCAATGGCTGGCCGACCGACTCGCGCAAGTTGGCGGGCCGCTTAAAGTCCTCAACCTGTTCGCGTATACCGGCGGCAGCACGTTGGCCGCCGCGGCTGCCGGCGCCGAAGTGGTGCATGTCGACGCGGCGGCGAATGTCGTCGCTTGGGCGCGGCGCAACGCCGAGATTTCCGGGTTGGCCGATCGGCCAATTCGCTGGATCGTCGAAGACGCCCTGAAGTTCGTCGCCCGCGAAGTGCGCCGCGGCAATCGCTACGACACGATCATCCTCGACCCACCAAGTTTCGGCCGCGGGCCGAAGGGCCAGGTCTGGAAAGCGACCGAGCATCTCTACGACTTGCTGGCCCAATGCGCCGCGCTCACGGCGGGCCATGGCGCCTTGCTGCTCGCCACCTGCCACACGCCCGAAATCACCCGAACGTCGCTCGCCTACCAAATGATCGAAGCCTTTGTAGCCGACCCGGTCGACTTCAGCTCGGGCGAATTGCAGCTTCGCACGGCCCAGGGCCAAACGCTTGCTAGCGGGATCGTTTGCCAGGGCTGGAAAAAAGGCGAAATCTCTAATTGAAATGTCGTGATATTACGATATAATATAGTAGCGAACCGAGAAGAGTGTAGCGATGCCCGCAAACCAACTGAAACTGACCAAGATCGAGGCCCTCGAACAGGCTTCGGAATGCCTGCGCACGCTCGCCCATCCGCATCGTCTGCGGATGGTGCAAATGCTGCTGCAAGGGCGTTACACGGTCGGGCAGTTGGCCGATGCCTGCGGTATCCCCAGCCCCATGGCATCGGAACATTTGCGTCTGATGCAACGGTGCGGCTTCTTGACCAGCGAGAAGGAAGGCCGCCGGGTTTACTATCAAGTCGCCGATACGCATCTGCAGAATATTCTGCAGTGCGTCGAGAGCCGGTTTGGTTGCGATGCGGTTGCCCTGTGAGGACCACGCCCCTTTTTTTTCGCCTAACAGATCGTCATATCGAGACATTTAAATACATTTGCCCGTTCCAGCTTTGAGGGGAGTTTACTCCATGGAAGTTCCTACGATCAGCCCGCAGCAATTTCGTATGCAGTGCCAGGATGGCCAAGACGTGGAACTCATCGACGTGCGTACGCCGGCTGAGTTCCGCGAGATTCATCTGACGCAGGCGAAGAACGTTCCGCTCGACCGTCTCGACGTCGACACGATCCAACGCATGCGCGTCGATGCGGGAAAACCATTGTTCATTGTGTGCCGCAGCGGGGCCCGCGGTCGCCAGGCCTGTGAAAAGCTGTTGCGCGGAGGTGTCGACGTGGTCGTGAACATCGACGGCGGCACGCTCGCCTGCGCCGAGGCCGGCTTGCCGGTCGAGCGCGGCCAAAAGACACTGTCGTTGGAGCGGCAAGTGCGCATTTGCGCCGGGGTCTTCACATTCATTGGCGCGCTCTTAGGATATGTCAGTTCGCCGCTCTGGTTCGTCGTGCCGGCCATCATGGGCCTCGGTCTGGCCTACGCCGGCGTGACCGACCGTTGCGGCATGGGCATAATGCTGGCCTACGCACCCTGGAATCGTAGCCAGGCGAGTAGCTCGTGCCAAAGCGAGTAACGTTAGATCGGCTGAGGAAATTGCTATGAAACTGGTCATTGTCGGCGGCGTTGCCGGTGGCGCGTCTGCTGCGGCGCGGGCGCGGCGTTTGTCGGAAGATGCGGAGATCGTGCTCATCGAGCGCGGTCCCGATGTGTCGTTCGCCAATTGCGGCATGCCCTATTACATCGGCGAAACGATCACGTCGCGCGATAAACTGCTCGTCGTCAAGCCCGAGCGGATGCAACAACGCTACGGCCTCGATGTGCGCGTGCGATCGTCCGTGGAGCGCATCGATCGACAGCGTCAGGTGGTCGAAGTGCACGACCTGGCCAACGATCGACGCTACGAGGAGTCGTACGATCGGCTCATCCTGGCGCCCGGCGCCGCGCCGATTCGCCCCCCGCTTCCAGGCATCGATCTACCGGGCATCTACTCACTGCGCAACTTGGGCGATGCCGACCGGATCAAAGGCGCCATCGACGACGGCATTCGCCGGGCCGTTGTCATCGGCGCTGGATTCATCGGCCTCGAACTCGTCGAAAACCTCGTGCACCGCGGCGTCGACACCACGCTCGTCGAACTGCAAAATCAGGTCCTGCCGCCGTTGGATCGTGAAATGACCGCGCCGATTCTCGACGTGCTTGCTGAGCGCGGCGTGCGGGTGTTGCTGGGACAATCGGCCGCCGCCTTCCAGGCGACCGACGACGGATTGCAGGTGGATCTCAGTTCGGGCGAGGCGCTACCGGCCCAGTTGGTTGTGCTCGGCGTGGGCGTGCGGCCCGAGAACAAGTTGGCCGTCGAAGCGAGGCTCGACGTGGGAGAGCGAGGCGGCATTCGTGTAAACAAAAACATGCAAACCATCGATCCGGCAATTTACGCCGTGGGTGATGCCATCGAAGTGCAGGACTTCGTCCTCGACCAGGCAGCGCAAATTCCGCTTGCAGGACCGGCCAATCGCCAGGGGCGCATCGCGGCCGACCACATCTTTGGCCGCGAGTCAAAGTATCGCGGCACGCAGGGCACGGCGATTGTCGGCGTGTTCGATCGTACGGCTGCCATGACCGGCGCGGCTGAAAAAACGCTACAACGCGCCGGACGCGAATACCGCGCGGCCGTCATTCACCCGGCCAATCATGCGGGTTACTATCCTGGGGCGGAAGGGATGACGCTCAAGCTGTTGTTCGGCCCGGCAACCGGACGCATTCTCGGCGCGCAAGCGATCGGCAAGGCGGGCGTCGACAAGCGAATCGACGTGCTGGCCGCGGCCATCCAGGCCGGCATGACCGTGTTTGATTTGGAAGAGATGGAACTGGCCTACGCGCCGCAGTACGGTTCGGCCAAGGACCCGATCAACATGCTCGGTTTTGTCGGCGCCGGCCTGCTGCGCGGCGACCACCCTCAGATCGATATCGCCACACTGCTGTCGGCCGACGACGACAACCGCCCGGCATTGATCGACGTGCGTACGCCGGAGGAATTCTCCGCGGGCCACATCCCCGGCGCCCTGAACGTGCCGCTGGACGACTTGCGCCAGCGTTTCAGTACGCTGCCGCAACAACGGTTGGCCGTTTACTGTCAGGTGGGGATGCGCGGCTATCTGGCCACGCGCATATTGCGCCAA
>JAGQOS010000178.1 GCA_020427265.1 Planctomycetales bacterium | reverse complement strand
CGGCAATTCGAAGGCCGAAGTCTGCCACGTTCTTCCCAAATCACGACTCGACATTACCAACCCGCCATCGCCCACAGCAAATCCGTGTACCGGTTCGACGAGCTGCAAATCGCGAATCGACCGCAGCCCGAGACTCGGGGCATCGGCCCCATCGATTGTGCGACGCCGCAGCGTGGCCGTGCGTCCGTTGCGCGACGCGAGTGCTCCCGTGGTCGGATCGATGAAGTCGCCCGTTTGCCAAGCGAGCCCCAAGCGCGAGGGGATCGGCTCCCAACTGGCACCGCCATCGCCTGTGCGAAAAACACCCGCGGGGAACAGCGCCGAGGCCTCGCCGATGGCGATCCCTTCGCGAGCGTTAAAGAACTTGATGCGCCGCAATGCCGGCAAAGTGAGCCCTTCGCGCCGCGTCCAATTGCGACCGCCATCGCGTGTTTCGAGCAACACACCTTCGCTGGCCAACGTGAATGGATGCGTGAAGCCGCCGGCGATCCAACCGCGTTCGGCGTCGAGAAAGAACACACTGGCCAATGAACAAGCGACGTTCGATTCTTGTAGGCTCCAGTTTCGGCCGCTGTCGGCCGTGTGCCAGATCGCGCCCCGGTCGCCAACGGCCCAGCCAGTGCGCGCGTCGACAAAGCACACGTCGTTCAACGCCGCGTCGCCGCGCATGGCATCGATCGCTTCGGTCGGCCCGGCCGGTGCGGCCTGCACCCGAGCAGCGGCGACAATCCCACAGATTCCGGCCGCGATGAGCAAATGCAGCGATTGTCGCCACGCGTAATCCACGTCGTTCGATTCGCTTCGCCCCATCACAGCCTCCCTGCTCGCATTGCCTCGGCGCAGCCATCGTGACTTGCGCTCGTTCAAACCGGCCTATTCTAGCCCCGGCGGCTCGATCCTCCCAAGGCCGATGTAAGGTAATGTGTAACGGCAAACGTGCCGATTTTACCGACGATGCCGGCAATTCGTGCCGCGGAGCCGACTCTCTGTGACCTATCCTTTTCTTGGCGTGCCAGCATGGCCAACCGCTGGGCCGCTAGCATTCCCGCCGTACACTCCCTCGATTCACCACGTCGTATCCGCCATGAGCCCGAATCCGAATCCTCAACAACTCGATCTCTTCGTCCAGCGCGCCAAGTCGCTCTATTCGCTACCTGCCGTGGCGGCCAAAGTTTTGGAACTGACCGAACACCCCCGGGTCGATTCGGCGGCGTTGAAGGAATGCATCGAAAACGATCCCGCGATCACCGCAAAAATTCTGCGCGTGGTCAACAGCGCGCAATACGGACACGCGCACGGCATCCGCGATCTGGGACAAGCCCTTACCGTACTCGGGACCAAGCCGTTGAAGATGCTGGTGCTCGGGTTTAGTTTGCCCGATCGCTTGTTCGCCGGCGCTTGCCAGCACACGCTGCTCTGGTACTGGCGGCATACGCTGACCAAAGCCGTGGCGGCCCGCGAAATCTGTCGCGAAATCTGGCGACGCCCGGGCGACGAAGCCTTTGTCGCTGCGTTGCTCTCGGACATCGGCATTCTCGTCCTCGTGCAAGAGCTGAAGCAAGACTACGCAACCTTCTTGAACCAAGTCGTCGCCGAGCAGGGCGACCTGCTCGAATTAGAAACCTCGGCGCTCGGCTTCGACCACGCCACACTCGGCGCTCGTTTGCTACGGCACTGGGGTTTGCCGGCCATTTTGACCGAAGCGATCGCCGCGCCCAAAAACCTGGAAACGCTGCTGCTCGAACCCGCTGAGCAAACGGCGCTGGCCCGAATTTTGCATCTCGCCGAGCTGGTAGCCCAGGTGGTAGCCGAGCGGCGCTACGACGTTCTGCCTCAATTTCTGGCGGCTGGACGCGAATATCGCAACATGAAACGAGAACAGGCCCAGGAACTGATTCGCCAACTCGACGGCCAAGTGACCCAGCTTGCGCGCATACTTGCGCTCGATGTGAACGACGGCCGCGAGTACACGCAGCTCGTGGCCGAAGCCCATCGCCGCTTGGCCGAAGAGACGTGGAGCCTAGCCGAACAAGTCTCGGCCTATCGCGATGCTGACGTCGATGCTTGCGACCGGCTACTACGCGAAACCGAAGCGTTGTCGGCTGCGGCCAACACGGCCTGCCTGCAACCAGCTTCGCCAAAACCGGCAACCGAAGTTGCAGCCGATCCAGCGCAGCCGCCTGTGGCTCGGCCGCCAAGAGTCGGCAACCATCGAACATCGACGGCCATCGACGTGGGGCTTGCCGGGCGGCTCAAAGCGCTCGCCGCGCGCTGCCGCCAAGATCGCTGCGAACTCACGCTGCTGATGGTAGAAATCGATCAGTTCGAGCAGTCGCTTCTCACGCTCGGCACGCGCGGTCTCGACGTATTGCGAAACTGGATGGAAGCCACAACTGAGAGCCTCGAACATGCCGACGCCTCGGCGTTGCAAGTAGACGATTCGCGCTGGGCCGTGCTGATTCCCGATTGTGATCGACAGTCGGCCGTGGCGTTGGCCGGCGAGTTGATGTTGGCCCGCGAAGACGCCTTCACCCTTTGCACCAGCGGTTCCGCCGCGCCACCCACGTTGAGCATTGGCGCGGCTACACTGTCGGCCGTACCCAAAAACTTTGCACCCGAAGCGATCCTCGAAAGCGCCGAGCGATGCCTTTATGGCGCCCGCTCAGCCGGCGGCGGCACGGTCAAAAGCATCGAGATCCTTTGACCCGACGCCGGCCGAGCGACGAGCGCTGGAAGCGAGGTGAAACGGCGACCCTGTCCCTCATGAGCATGGCGTCGGTCAGCTTCGTGTGGCCGCCTAACGTCGGCTGCGCTCGATGTGGCGCGCAACAACGAAAAACTCGACTTTTCCCGGGAAATTGCACTGCATGATGGGCAAAAGAGTGCATAATGGTGCAGACTCAACCGTGTTGCAATGCCCCATTCCCACACAACTAAATAGGTAAACGACATCCCCTCTACCGTGGCTCGCTATCGGTCGGCCGATGCGGCTGCTATTCTGGGCGGATGATGGATGCTATGAATCGCGCGGACGCCAACGTCGAGCCCAACGCCCCCCCTCGGGCGTTACACAACCGCACGCCGAGCGCCGAGGCGCTCTCGCGAGCACTCGCTTCGCTCGATCAATCGGGGCCCGCCGCGGACGCCGCCGAAGGCGATTTCGAGCGCCGCCGGTTTTGGACACCCGTTCTGCTCTTCCTGGCCACGTGCCTGTCGACCTTTTATGTGGGCGCGATGGCCTGGCAGCCGTTCGCAGCTTCGCAGGCGCAGATCTTGCGCGAAGTGATCGGCAATTGGGAACAAGGGGCCACTTATATGGCCGCCGTGCTGGCAATTCTGCTCACGCACGAAATGGGGCACTTCCTGCAGACCGTGCGGTATGGCATTCATGCCAGCTATCCGATCTTCATCCCGGTGCCGATCAATCCGATCGGCACGTTCGGCGCGGTCATCGGCATGGATGGCCTGCGGGCCAACCGGCCGCAGATGTTCGACATCGGCATCGCCGGGCCGTTGGCCGGATTGGTCGTGGCTTTGCCGGTACTCTACGTCGGCATCTTGCGTCTCGAACCGGCGCCGGCGCAGGGATCGTTGATCTTTCACAACTCGCTACTGGCCGAGTGGATGATCACGTCGCTCAATCCGAAGTTCGCCGCCCACTCGCCCGATTTCTCCGTGGGCATTGAAGAGTTGAATCCCTACTTCATGGCCGGTTGGGTGGGGCTACTGATCACGAGCTTGAACATGATGCCGATCAGCCAGCTCGACGGCGGGCACGTGATCTACACGCTCTTCGGCCGCCGCGCCCATGTGATCGGACGTATCTTTCTCGTCGGCGCGATCCTGGCCATGGCCGCGTTCGACACGTATCGCTGGGCATTGATGTTGGTCCTGGTCGTGCTCATCGGCGCCGATCACCCGCCCACGTCGAACGATCGCGTGGCGCTCGGCCCGCTGCGCTGGCTGCTCGGCCTCGCCTCGCTGGTGATTCCGATCCTCTGCTTCCCGGCGCTGGGGCTTTCGCAGCAGTAGCAAACTTGGAAGAAGTTGCGATGCCCTTCAAATGGAAAGGCTACGGCTGGTGCGTCCCCGTGATCGCCGGCGTTTCGTTCCTATTCATGCGAATAGCAACGTACGCGATTTTCCAAAATGAAAACTATTTCGCCGAACATACGTGGCCGATAGCGGTGGCCTTGTTCATCGCCGGGGCCATTCTAGGCCGCGCGGGTGTCGCACTGAACCAGCGCGACGTAAGCAACCTCATCCACTTCGACACGCTCTACGACGACCTCTTCGACAGCGACCACAGTTTCTTTTTTATCGCCGTCGAGTACTGGTGCCCGCTTCTTTACGGCATCGGCCTGGTTTGTCTGGTGTGAATGCTCGCAACAGGTCGCGTCGGGTGACTATTTGAGTCGCATTGAGTGCCACTCAACGCCCTTTGATTCCCGATATCAGTTCGCAATCCACATGGCGCATACCATGACCACAATCATCAACACGGTGAAGTTGAGACAGATGACGTAGAAGCAGGATCGGTTCGATGAACACCATGCCAAGACGGCGATGGCGGCGCCCGCGCCTGTGGTAATCGACAGTTTATCCCTGAGCACGACTTCATGCCCAAGAGTCCCGATTCGGAAGATTCCGGTAACGTGACCCATGCCAAAGAAAGCTGCAATGAGAATCAGCCAGGCAACTGGGTCGGATATCTTCTTGGGTCGCGTCCCAATCCTCTTTTCAGAAGCGTTACTCTGGCTACACACTTTTCCCTCCTGTTCCTTCCGTCCTGTCGTCCATCACTCGAAACTCTCCACCCGGCCGATGGCGCGTAGGCCGTTACCCGTGCGTCCTGTCAGTTTGTCGCCGAACTCCGCTCGGGCCCATTCGGCCAGCTTGCTGATGCGCTCGACCACTTCCGGGTGTTCGGCGGCCACGTTCTTTTGTTCGCCGGGGTCGGTCGAAAGATCGAAGAGCGACAGGGGCAGTTCTTCCACGCGGTAGCCGTGCCGGCTGGCGATGCCTTCAATGCCGCTTTGCGTGATCGACTTCGGTTTCAAACGGCCCCAGCCTGAAGGCTTACCGTCGTGGCGCTTTTCATCGAACCGGGTCATGTACTTGTGCGGGAAGTGCAGCTTCCAGTCGTCCGAGCGGATCGCCTGCAACTCCGTGCCGGCATAGAAATAGAGCGCCTCGCGGGCTGGCTTCGCGCCCGGTTCGCCAAAGAGAACGGGGCGAATGTTGACACCGTCGATCGTGCGCTCGGGCAACGGCGCGCCGAGCAAGGCGGCGAACGTGGGTAACAGGTCGATCGTGGCGATCGGCTCGGCGCAGTCGCGCCCCGGGGGAATGTGGCCGGGCCAACGCATGACGCACGGCACGCGCACACCGCCTTCGAACACGGTCAGTTTGCCTTCACGTAGCGGCCCGGGGCTACCGGCATGGTCGCCGTAGCCGAGAAACGGTCCGTTGTCGCTGGTAAAGATCACGAGCGTGTTCTCTTCCAGCCCATGGCGCGCTAGTGCGGCAAGGATCTGGCCAACCGACCAATCGATTTCTTCGATGACATCGCCATAGAGCCCGAGCTGCGAGCGGCCGCGAAACGAATCGGAAGCAAAGATCGGCACATGCGGCATGATATGTGGCACATACAAAAAGAACGGCCGCGACTTGTTCTTGTCGATCAGCGCGACGGCGCGCTCCGTGAGTCGGCGTGTAAACTGCGATTGATCGGCGTCGAGCTCGATCACCCGATCGCCGTCGAACAGCGGCAGCGGCGGCATCTCTTTCGAAAGCACCGGGTGGTATTTCGAATTGTCGTTCGAATACGGAATGCCGAGCCACTCGTCGAAGCCGTTCTTGAGCGGGCTGAAATACGGCGGCAGACCCAAATGCCACTTGCCGAACATCCCGGTCGCGTAGCCTTGTTGCTGAAAGAGTTCCGACATCAGAAACTCTTCGGCGTGGATGCCGGTTTGGCTCGTATGGTTCAGCGCGCCTTGCAGGCCAACCCGGTTGGCGTAGCACCCGGTCATCAACGCGGCACGCGACGCCGTACAAACCGACTGCACGGTATAGAAATCGGTAAACCGTGTGCCTTGCCTGGCGAGCGAATCGACGTGCGGCGTGCGAATCTTCTCGGCGCCAAAACAAGTGAGATCACCGTAGCCGAGGTCGTCGGTATAAATGAGCACCACATTCGGCCGCTCGGCAGCACAGAGTTGCCGGCCCGAAATGACCGGCGCGAGAAACAGAAGAACGAACGTCGCCAACAGCGCGCGCATGGAGAATGGCCTTTCAGCAGAGAATCGGTCCAGAACAAAACCGCCAGCGGCAAGGGGCCGCATTCCAGACGCTAGTCTAAACCGTCCCGCCGTGGATTTCACCCCAAGGGCAAGCAAAGCGTTGGCCAAGTTTGTCAGGCAATGGGCCAACGAAGCGTCTTTTTCAGACAGGATGAACAGGGTTACGACGAATCGCCGCGCCGGAACGACGCGACCGAGATTTGAATCCCGTCGATCCTGTCGAAAAATCGGTCGCCGTACCCGTAGTCCGCAATGGCGCGTTACACCGGCGATTCGGCGTCGAGCGGCGCCAGGGCCAGCGATTCGAGTGCGCGAAGCGAGGCGACCACGTCGTCGGGCGAAGTTTCTTTCCAACCGGCCACGCGATGGCGCACGATTGCGAGCTTGAACGCTTCGAGCGCTTCGCTCAGATCGGCGGGCAGGCTGGGCAGCTCGGCGAAGGGACGCACCGGTTCGCTCGGCTCGCCGGCAGCGGCCGGGTCGTCTTCGGCCACGCGGCGCGGCGCGGCCGAGGCGGCCGGTTCATCGTCGGCTTCGTCCGACGGCTCGTCGGCCGAATCGTCGGCGTCGTTGTCGGTATTCTGCACCACGCCGAGTTCGGGTTGAATGACACCGGCAATCGTGGCTTCGTCGCCGCCGGCATCTTCATCGAGTTCGCCTACGTAGATATCGGCATCGGCCGGTTTGAGATCGTCGGGCGCGCCTTGCGCTTCCCAGCGTTGGCGGCGCATTTCAGAAACGGACCATTGGCTTTGAATCGCGCCTTCGAGCCACATTTCGGCGTCGTCCCAATCGAGAGCTGCCTGGAAATGGCTCCAGAATAAGTTCTCATACTGGTCGTGATACTCGCCGAACCGCTCCCAAGCGCGACGGAGGCGCCCCACATGTTGCGACGTGACATTGCCGACACGCTGACTCCATGCTTCGTCGGAATACTCGGTCGCCGCCGCGCCTTGTTCAAGGAGCGCGGCCCGCCACTCGAAAATAATGCGACCCTTTTCCCAATTGGTCGTGCTAACCAGCGTGTTCCAGCGGCCGACAAAAGGCTGCGAGGCTGCGAGATAAACGTCGTCTTGTGTTTGCTCCATGGCTTGCCAATTCCTCAATCCTGCGACTGCCGCGACAGCACCGCCACGCGAGATCCACGATGATTTGCGCGAGATGCTGAGCCTGCGGCTCCTGAAAATTCGAAGGGCTCGATTCTACCAAAGCCCACCGGGCGTGAGCCATTCGCCGTGCGTTGCCGGCAGCGAAAAGGACGCGAGTTTTTTCTGGCTCGGCCGCTAAAACCGGCATTTCTTACCCGGTCGATCGCCGGAGGCGGCCGGCAGCGCCGAGGCGATGATTGGGGAAAACTTGTCGCGCCGCGTCTGAATACGGCGTCGGCCGGGGCCGTTTCACGGCGGGCTAGCGTGTTTTTCGACGTTGCGCCGCCGGGGAACACGTCGGCGTTCGATGACAGACTACTGTCACCCTGGCCGCAGGCAAGACCTTCGTGACGGTCGTGCAAGTGCTTTGATGACAAGCGTTTTGCGCAAGCGCAGACGCCCGGTTGCCGGCAGGTCGGCGCGGCTTAACGACACGACTTCGCCGGTAGGACAGATTCCGCGATCACCCTACGATACATTCATCGCGTTTGATTCGTTCCCACGGCGTTGTCTCATGCATCGCACACCATTTCATTTCGCCGCACCCCAGGCCGAACCGCCGATTCGCCTATTCCTGTTCGACGAGCGGATCTTGATGCTCGAAGGGCTGTGCGCGCTGCTGGCCCCGGAAGAGACGTTTCGAGTCATTGGTACCGCGACGCGGCGTCACGAGGCGCTCGAGCAGATCGCAATCCGCAATCCGGCCGTCATCGTCTGCGACGCCTCGGAGCCGAGTGGAGCGGGGTTTGCCGTGGCCGAGCAAGGCCGCGAGATTTTCAGCCAAGGCAAGTTCGTGTTTCTCGACGATCGTGTCGAACGCTTTCGCCTCGACCGCGCGGTGCGCGTCGGCGCGAACGGATATTTTCTGCGGCAACGGAGCTTTCGCGCGCTAGCCGCCGGCCTGCGCGACATTGCGCGAGGCGAACGCAAGTTCGATCCCGATGTCGCTGAGCACATCGCCCAACGCGAAACGGGAAAGGCGGCGACGCTGCCCGAATCGCTCGGCGATACAGCGAGGCTGACCGCGCGAGAGATGGAAGTGCTCTGCCATTTAGCCCGGGGCATGACTGTGAAACAGTGCGCCGCCGAGTTGGGCCTGGCTAACAGCACGGTCGACAATCATAAATCGCGATTGATGAAGAAGCTGGGCGTGCACAAGGCGACCGAACTGGCCGTGATTGCCGTACGCGCCGGGTTGATTTGAGCGTTGGTCATGACACGATCGTGACCGCTCTCCATTCAAGGCAGCCGAAAAACGGCGAACACGGCGCGATGATCGGAAGCGGAAGTTCCGGCATCGCCG
>JAGQOS010000177.1 GCA_020427265.1 Planctomycetales bacterium | reverse complement strand
GATAGGCGCGGCCCTTCTTCACATTCAATTGATCCCACGGCAGGCGATCGGTCAACTGATACGCCCGATGCAAGAGCTGGTCGCGTTGCAGGCCGCACTCGGCAATCGCGTTCCACCAAAGTTCCGCCTGCATGTGCTCTCGCCACCCATCGAGTCGGGCGCCGTTGCGCCAAGCAATCTCGATTGCCTGCGCCAAACGCCGATCCCCACGGCTTAGCACGCCTTCGAGCAGGCTGGTCTCGATGTCGTGGCACTTGAGTTGCACGCTGCGGACGCGCAGTTTCCTGCGCATGTACGTATGTGCCCAACGGAAATAGTCTGCCTGCTGCATTCCATTCCATTGATATGGCGTGTGCGCCTTGGGTACGAAGTTCGATACGCTCGCGACGACTTTCGTCGGCTTGCCGCGAACTTCTCGCCCGATTCCCGCGATCGTTTCGGCCATGTCGATGATTCCATCGAGGTCGACTTGACGTTCGCCGGGCAGGCCGCAAAGGAAATAGAGTTTGACGTGCTGAAACCCCTGACGAAAGGCTTCGCGACAGCCATCAAACAGATCCTGATTCGAAATGTTCTTGCGAATCTGTTCGCGCATGTCGTCGCGAGCGACTTCGGGCGCCAGGGTCAACCCGCTCCGTTTGCTGGGGGGAATAAGTTTCGGCACACTCTTGAGCGTTTCATTCACTCGCAGCGACGGAATCGAAATGCTTACATCGAGCGGCAGCAGCACGTCGCGCAGCCGATTGACGAGCTGCTCAAAGTGCGGGTAGTCGCTGGTCGAGAGCGACAGAATCGATAGTTCGTTGTAACCCGTCGCGTAGTAGCTTGCGAGCGCCGCTTCGACGATCGTATCGACACTTCGGAACCGCAGTGGACGTTTAATAACCGTGCTCTGGCAAAAGCGACATTGCCAAGGACAACCCCGCATGATTTCGATCGCTACGCGGTCGTGCACGCATTCGACAAACGGCACGATTGGTTTCGTTGGTAGCGGTACGGCGTCCAAATCGTCGATGACGGAAGGTTCGATCGTCGCCGGAACGCTGCGCGTTGTACGGTTATAGGACGTGAACTGGCCGTCGGCAAACTCCGGTTCATAGAATCGCGGCGCATAAACATATGGCAACGCGCCGGCCATCTCGGCGATTGCTTCGGCTCGCGATTGAGCATTGCCCGCGCGCGATGGTCCTCGCAGCTTGAGCCAGAAGTCGCAGATCGCCGGCAGCGATGGTTCACCGTCGCCGGTAACAAACAGGTCGACAAACGGCGCTAGTGGCTCGGGATTGTGTGCGCAGGGGCCACCGGCAATCACCAGCGGATCGGCCATTGTGCGATCTTCGCTGTGTAGCGGAATGCCCCCCAGATCGAGCATGGTGAGGAGATTGCTTCCCGAGATTTCATACTGCAGCGTAAAGCCAAGCAGGTCGAAATCACGCAACGGCGTAAAACTTTCCAAGCTGTAAAGCGGCAAGCCCGCTTCGCGCAACGCTTGCTCCATATCCGGCAGCGGTGTAAAAACTCGCTCGCAAAGCCAATCGCTCCGGGCATTCATTCGCGAGTATAGTACTTGCAATCCATGATGGCTCATGCCGATCGTATACGTGTCTGGAAAGGCCAGGCAGAGTTTGCCAGGTGTTTTGGCGTGGTCTTTATGTACGACGTGCAACTCACCGCCAACATATTGGGCGGGCGTACGGACGCGCGGCAGGATGCGATTTAGAACCTGATCTCTGAGCGAAAGACTTACCACAGCGACTCCGGTTGAGATGGACAAAGCGCCGCAGCCATGGTAACGCGTACGGCAGACGTTCTTTATCGCAAAAAACGGCTTGAAAAGACAGCCGATTTCGCGAGTTCGCCCGTTGAGGCAAATCACCGACGACACTAAAGTAGACAGCTTGTAGCGGCGGATAAGCTGCCGGAAACTTGCCGGAAATGGCCGGCCGGCCGCCGATTGTATGCCCCGATCAGCTATTTGCGAGGATCGACACGCCGATGTCGGAGAACGAGTTCATTACGGTTGCCCGCGTGGGATCGATCCCCGAAGGACGTGGCGAGACCTTTACCGTGGGCGAGCGGATGATCGCCATCTTCAACGACCATGGCGAATACTTCGCCATCGACGATCTCTGCCCGCACATGGGGGCTTCGCTAGGAGCTGGCGAAGTGCATGAGGGCGTGGTCGCCTGTCCGTGGCATGCCTGGCGCTTTAAGATTTGCGACGGCACTTGGTGCGATAACCCGCGGATTAAGATCGACCGATTCGAAGTACGCGTCGAGGGAGACGCGATTCAGGTGCGGGCGACGCCGGCATGATGGCTTCGGTAGACGAAGCCTTGCCTCACACTTCGATCACGCCGCCTGGTTCCACGACGACCGGTTCGGCGCTCGTATGCACTCGAACGCGCTCGGCCCAGGCTTGCACATCTTGTTCGATTGGCGGCCAGGTGTTGTAGTGTGCCGGAGCGACGCGTTTGGGGGAAAGCAGTTTCACGGCCTCGATCGAATCTTCCGGTCCCATGGTGAATCGGTCGCCAATCGGCAACACGGCCAGATCGAGGCCGGCGGCACCGATCAATTTCATGTCGAGAAATAGCGCCGTGTCGCAGGCGAAATAGATCGACTTGCCAGCCAGCGCGAGCAGGAAGCCGCCCGGGTTGCCGCCATAGGCGCCGTCGGGCAGTTCGCTGCTATGATGGGCGATGGTCGATTTGACCCGGCCGAAGGGAGCATCGACCGCGCCGCCAAGATTCATGGGCTCTGTTTTCTCCACACCTTGCTTGGACAGCCATTGGCAAATCTCGAAGTTGGAATAAACCGTGGCGCCGGTTCTCTGGGCGATCTCCGCGGCGTCGGCCACGTGGTCGAAATGACCGTGCGAAATCAAAATAGCGTCGGCCTGAGCATCGGCCGCCTTAATCGGCGCGGTCGGCGAATCGTTTAAGAATGGATCGAGCAGCAGGTGATGTCCTTCGGTCTCGATCGCCCAGCTTCCGTGGCCCAACCACGTGAGTTTTACCGCCATGATGCACCTCGCAATTGTTATTTCCGCGTTACGCGTTTATCCGCGGAGAAATTCATTCATATGTTTCTTGTAGGCCTCGACACCGGGTTGACCGTACGGATTGATGCCGATCAGTCGTCCCTCGACGACCGTGGCCAGCATCAGCATCTGCAACAATTGTCCCATGTGATACTCGTCGAGGCGTTTGAGTGTCAGATCGGCGGTTGGACGCCGGTCTTCAGCATAGGCTTTATTTGTACCGGCGATCGCGGCGTTCATCACTTCGGGCAAGGTCTTATCGGCCAATTCGTTTAGCTGGTCCTCGTTGCGGTCGCTGCGGCCGATACTCAGCGGTTCCCGGCCCCACTGCTCAACAATCAAATTCGTGATCAACTTGTCGCGACGGCCTTCCTGGTGCTGCTGTCCCCGCGAATGAAGATCGCGCGTGTTGACGACCGTGAGCGGCAACGCGCCATGTTCCTGCTTCCCCAGGCTCTCGGCCAGCAACTGATCATACCAGAGCCCGGCCGCTTCCAATCCCTTGCCCCAAGTCGAAAGGATTCGAGTTACCGCGCCATGATCCTGCTCCATCAGGTGCCCCACGCCGACGTAATCGAGCACGGCGTTTTCCCCGACCGGGGCTGAGCGAAAGTGATCGTTCATCACGGCCGCGCCGGCCAGCAATTCTTCCACGTCGAGCCCCAGAATCGCCGCCGGCAACAGGCCTACCGCTGTGAAGACGGAAAAACGCCCTCCCACGCCGTCGGGAATTTCGAAAACATCGGGACAACCGAGCCGCTGCGACAATTCGAATAGCTTTCCCGATGGTCCGGTGACCGGCACAATTAACTGGGCTAGTTGCTCGGCATCGGCTCCGCAAGCCTGTTCCAGTTCGCGCAGGAAAATACGAAACGCAACCGCGGTTTCGATCGTGCCGCCGCTCTTCGAGATGACGGAGATGGCCCACCGGTCTTCGACCTGAGTTGCGGGATGTTCGCGATGCAGCAGATCGACGAGGCCTTGCGACGCGTCGTTGTCGACGTTGTTGCCTTCAAAGTACATGCGCGGCCGTCCATGGCGCGCCGAGCGACTGAGTTCGTTGTAGTACGGATGACAGCAGGCCTCGAGCAAGGCCCGCGCGCCCATGTACGATCCTCCAATGCCCAGCACAACAACCCGGTCGGCAGCGCCGGCCAATCGGTCGGCGGCCGCGCCAATGCGAGCCAGTTGGCTTGCGGAGCCGGATTCTTTTAACTCGGCAAGCAGGCGTTCTGGCAAATCGATGAAGCCGGCATCCAACGGCTGTTTAGCCGGCGGCGTCTCGCCACCCGAATGGAATAGTTCGACATCGGCCAACACTTCGTCGCGCGCCGATTCGAGCTGCGGCGCCAGCTTGGAAAGCGAATCGCTGGCGAGCCCTCCAGGCGAGAAAACGGAAGCGGACGGATCGTATTTCAGCAGTGCCATGTTCGTTTCCTGCGGTGAAACGGAGGGCCGACCGTCGCAGGCCTTGGGCCCAAACGTGCCGCCATCCTAACGGGTGTGGGATCGCCATTTTCCGCCGCGTGGGGGAATAATGAGCGATTCGCTTCGTGGTTCAGGCGTTCATTTTGCCGCTTGGCCCTTGAGCGTCAAGCCGCCCGAGCCGGTTTTGCATAACCCGAGCATGCGATATGATGACGGTTTGCGAAATTCGCCATCCCGGCATTGGAAAATAGCATTGGAAGGGGCTTAATTTTGACTTCACTCCGCCGCAAACCGGTCGTCGTTATCGTACGCGACGGCTGGGGACAAAACCCGTACGAAAAGTGGAACGACGCGAACGCCGTTTTGCTGGCCAACACCCCGGTGGCCGACGCGCTAATGGCCAAATATCCCCATGTGTTGATTCATACTTCGGGCGAAGATGTTGGGTTACCGGCCGGCGTGATGGGGAATAGCGAAGTGGGCCACCAGAACATTGGCGCCGGACGGATTGTCGACCAAGAGGTGATGCGGATTACTCGCTCGATTCGCGATGATTCGTTTTTCGCCAATCCCGTGCTGGTGCGCGCCATCGAACATGTGAAGTCTACCGGCGGATCGCTGCACTTGCTGGGACTATTGTCCGATGGTCGGGTTCATAGCGATCTGGATCATGCCTTTGCGATTGTCGATTTAGTGAAACGCGCCGATCTGCCGGCCGACCGTTTCTTTGTGCATGCCATTACCGATGGCCGTGATACTTCGCCGACCGGCGGGTTGGCATATGTTGGAAAGCTGGAAGCGAAGATGGCCGAGGCCGGTGTCGGACGCGTGGCAAGCGTCATCGGAAGATACTATGCCATGGACCGCGACCTGCGCTGGGAACGCGTGCAAACCGCTTACAGCATGCTCACTCAAGGCGCGGCGCAGCGTTTCGCCAGCGCCGCGGAGGCGATTCAGCAGTACTATGATCACCCGACCGAAAGCAACCGATCGGGCGACGAATTCATCACACCGGCAACGATTGATAACGGCACCGCGACGAGCGGCCTGATTGGCCCGGGCGATGCGGTGATCTTCCTCAACTATCGCGGTGATCGCACGCGCGAATTGACCAAGGCCTTTGTTTACGACGATTCGGCCTGGAGCAATATCGAAGGTGGCGGATTTGATCGCGGGGTTCGCCTCGAAAATCTTTACTTCGCCACAATGACCGGCTACGAAACCGGGTTGCCGGTTGAAGTGATCTTCGAAAAACGACCGAAGATGCCCAACATTCTCGGTGAATTCGTGAGCAACGCCGGTTTGAGGCAGCTCCGCTGCGCGGAGACGGAAAAGTATCCCCATGTCACGTTCTTCTTTAACGATTATCGCGACGATCCCTTTCCAGGCGAAAGTCGCGTGCTCGTGCCATCGCCGCGCGATGTGTCGACTTATGACCAGAAGCCGGAAATGTCGGCCTGCGAGATTACCGACGCTGTGCTCGCGTCGATCGCAGCGGGTGATTGTGAACTGTACATCGTTAACTACGCCAACGGTGACATGGTTGGTCACACCGGCAATCTGCAAGCCGCAATTCAAGCGGTCGAGGCGGTCGACGCGTGCGTGGGCCGCGTGGTCGAAGCGACGCTCGCCCAGGGAGGATCGCTGATCGTTACGGCCGATCATGGCAACTGCGAACAAATGATCGACCCGGAAACGGGTGGTCCGCATACGGCGCACACCACGTACGATGTGCCGTTGATCGTGGTCGATCCCGAGTTGATTGGTCATTCGCTCAGGACCGACGGGCGCCTGGCCGACATCGCCCCGACGGCGTTGCAGCTGCTTGGCCTCGAAAAGCCGGCCGAGATGACGGGCCAAGGATTGATTTCCTAGCGAGCGTGCGTTGGACGTTGCCGATGCATTGCGGCCATGCCGCCTAACGCACAATCCGCGCGTTGAGCCAGTCGGCGTGGTCGAGCTCGTCGCCACGGTCGGCGAAATCGACCATCAATGTGAGCGCCTTCGCGCCGACGAGCGGCACGGAAACCGAGGTTGGCAATGTCGGGCCGCGAACAACATCCGAGGCGAATTCCTGCCGCCATTTTCCATCAACGAGCAAATACACGCGGAACACCACACTGCCCCGATCGCCGGCCGAATCGTCGAGTGCGATGTCGGCTTCGAAGCGTTCGAAACCTTGCGGCACAACATACGTCAATTGCGCCGCGCTGTGTAGCCCCAACCCCTTCGGATAGAACCTCCCGCCGGCGCGAAGTTGGCCACCGCGCACGTTGGCGTCTGCATGGTACGGCCATGCCGATGTGAGAAAAGGCACATGTCGAAAGGCCGCCGGCTTCAAATCCGAAAGATAAACGAAACCGCCGCGCATCGACTGCAAAAATACCGGCGCCGCGTCGGCCGTATCGAGCCGCACGCGCTCACTCAAGGTCACCTGCAAGCGGTTTGCAGAATACTCCAGGGCATCGGCCGACAACAACGATCCATCGTCGAGCCCCACAAGCAACTTTGGCTCCTCGGACTGGGTCGCTCGAACCAGCGGTTTGAAATAGACCGCGGTCAGCTCTGTCAGAGGCAATGCTACCTCGCCCACGTTCGAGCGAAACGTGACTCCGTCCTCGTCTAGCTCGAGCAACGTGCCGCGGAGTTCATCGCCATTGGTTAACAATACCAAGGCGTCGGCCCCGTCGGCCGGAAGATGACGACGCAGCAGCGCATCGTACTGTTCGCGGCCACCCGGTAATTCGAAAATGATGGAACGTATGTAACGTTGCGGCAACCGAATTTCGCCGAGTGTGTCGTGTTCAATATGAAACTGCTCCGCCTTCAGGGTGACGACACCGCCTAGAACGCTGGGGTCCGCCGCCACTATTCGGCTGCCGCCGGATGTGACGACAATGGGGCCGCGCTGTGGTTCCACCGGACTTCCCCAATAGACGAGTTTGCCTCTTGGCACTTGGACTTTTTTGTCCTCGACTACGAAGGTTAGCTCACCCGCTTCGGTCGCTGTTGAAAGCTTTGCGCCGGCTATCCGCGATGTGACGGTCAGCAGCGGCGACACTTCTTGCGCTGGCACGTGCGCCGCTTGAAGCAATACGATTGCAATGGAAAGAATGCCGCGTATCATCGTTGGAAAATTGGCAACAGGTTGTTGGGAATCTGCAGAATGATACAGGCCATCGCCGTACCGTACTCCTGGCAGATGGAATCCATCCACGATCCGTCGTCGCGCTGACGCGAGATCAGCGCATCGCGAATGGCCGGATACCATTGGGTCCAATGCTCGCCGCCGGCATGCCACATTGCCTGAACCGTGTAGTAGTGGCCGTAGAAATAATGACTTTCACGGTTAAAGGCTTCGCCGCGCGGAATGTGTTGCATCAGATACTTGAGGCCGCTCTCGATCTCGGCGCCTTCGTAAATGCCCGCGCTCTGTAATGCCACGATACCGGCTGCCGAGCGCGGAAACGCACTTTGCCCGCCTTGAATCATGTACATGAAGCCGCCATCCGGATTCTGGCTTCGCTTTACATATTCGATGCAGCGGTCAATCGTTTCGGTTGGCACGAAGATCCCCGCGTTGCGAGCCGCCCGCAAGGCCATCACCTGGCATACGGTCACCGAGAGGTCGGCGTCGCGCGGTTGTGGTTGATAGCGCCAACCACCGTCGCTGTTCTGCGTTTGCACGATCAACTTGACGGCCTTGGCGAGCTTGGGGCGAATGTCCTCGCGCATGGTCATGCCATACGCCTCGGCCAGGTAGAGTGTTGCGAAGCCATGGCCGTACATCGGTCCGTGGCTCGTCGCGCCGGCCACACTCAGAAACCCGCTGTCCTGGGCGTTGTCGAGTACGAACGACAATACACGCCGCGCATTCTCGCCATACGGACCGCGCCCCGGCGTGCTGCCCGAAGCCATGAAGGCCAATCCGCCCAGCGCGCAAACGGCGATATTACGCGTGTAGCCGCCGGAACCGAACGATCCGTCGTCGTGCTGCCGGGTCGCCAAAAAATCGAGTCCGCGCCGGATCGCTTCATCCGCGGCCGGTGTCACCGTCTCCGCAGCGGACCGTTCCGGATCCACATCGTCGCACCAAGCGTACGGTAAAACAAGCGGCCAGCTCGCGCCGGCGGAAAGTGCGGCCAGAAATCGTCGGCGCGGCAAGCGATTGTTCGTCATGGTCGCTCCTCCGATTCTTCGGCGAGCCGCTGGAAGTACTTCTCAATCAGCACCTCGTACTTGGGCAGGAATTTGTCCGACGTCGACTGTAACATCTGCTCCCGTGCGCGCTCCGGAAGAT
>JAGQOS010000176.1 GCA_020427265.1 Planctomycetales bacterium | reverse complement strand
AGAACCTCTGCAAACCACCCCCAGCGAGGGGATCCTCGTGCTGCGTCACGGCGCGATCCTGACCGGCAAGGTCACGCGCGCCGGCGAGCGCTACTTGCTGGCCGTGCCCGGCGGCCAGATGCAGTTGGAAGCCGCCGACGTCGAATTCTTCTGCCGCGACATCGACGAAGCCTATCACATGAAAAGAGCCGCGTTTGCTGCCGGACGCGCCGAAGAACACCTGGATCTGGCTGCCTGGTGCTTGAAACATCAATTGATCGGCTATGCCGCCCGCGAATTACTCGACGCCCGCCAGCTCGACGCGCGGCATCCGCGCATTGGATTGCTCGATCGGCAGCTCGAAGTGGCCGTAGCCCGGCAGAACGAAGCGGCCGCGCCGAGGGCGAGTGCGCAGCCGGCAGAACCGCGTAAACTGGCGGAAACGCTCTCGGCCGAACTGCCCCCCGGGTGCTTGGAAACCTTTACGAACCGCATCCAACCAATCTTGATGAATCGCTGCAGCCGCGGCGGTTGTCATGGACCGGGCGCCACGTCGACCTTTCAGCTCGAACGGGCTGCAGCGGGGCGCACGTATACTCGCCGAGCCACCACGGCCAATCTGCAGGCCGCCTTGCAATTCATCGACATGAACCAGCCGGCAGAAAGCCGGCTGTTGCGCGAGGCGATGGCGCCGCATGGAACGCTCGATGCACCGATCTTCGGCGCCAGCGAAGTGGGTGAATACAACGCGCTCGTGCAGTGGATCGACTCGCTCGCAACCCCGACGCACGCCGACGCTGCTCGCCCGCGTAGCGTCTCGCTCTCGGCGACCCAACCGATCGAACGTCGAGCGGCAAT
Source organism: Planctomycetales bacterium (assembly GCA_020427265.1). Lineage (GTDB taxonomy): Bacteria > Planctomycetota > Planctomycetia > Pirellulales > JAGQOS01 > JAGQOS01. The sequence continues at coordinate 7,971 of JAGQOS010000176.1, read as the reverse complement.
CGTCAAGGCATCGGCCGAAGAGTCGATCTTCGACGAACCCGACTCGGCAGGAGGATCGCAGCGCACGATCCAACGCGGTGCACCGGTCGAACCGGCCAAGGTCGAAAACCCGTACGATCCCGCCAGCTTCAATCAGTCGGCGTCGGCCGACGACGCGGGCAACTGAATCTCGCCGCGATCGAGCGCGGCGAGAAAGTCGCGATTGCTCGGCAGCAGATCGGGCAGGCTCGCCAGTTCGGCCACCGAGTGCCAATGAACCGACTCTACCTCGGCCGGATTGGCCCGGCAGATGGCCGTTGGTTCCAACTCCGCGTGCCACCACGCGAGCGCGATGCGCCACGGCGTTACGCTGCGCCAAAGCCGACGGACCGGGCGCACGGCGACTGACAGTTCTTCCTGCATTTCGCGGATGAGCGCTTCGGGCTCCGACTCGCCAGCTTCGATTCCGCCACCTGGAAAACAGAACAAGCCTGGCGCGATGACGTGTTGCGAACGCCGAATGACCAGCAACTGCGATTTGCGCACCACGACGGCCACCACGCCGCGGCGCGCGATGTCGTCGCCCGTTTGTTCAAATTCGTGCATCGAAAAAGTGGCTCCACCTACGAACGGCGCAATCACTACAACGTTGCAACGTCCCCCGCGCTTCTCGGCTTTGCGGCCCACGCGGCTCAAGATGCGCGCTTCGCAATGCCAATCTCTATGATAAACCCCTGTGTGCCATCTCCCAAGGTGTGCTCGTGCGTACGCTGTTGCTTACAATTTTCCTGATCGCTTCGATCTTCGCGCTCGACTATTATCTGGGACGCGATACAAGACTGCCGTTGGCCAACCGTTCCCAACCGGTCGTCAATCGCCAAGCGCCAGCGGAAGCGTCGCAGGCGAATGTCGCGGTCAGTTCCCACGCCACGACAGCCAGCACGCTGCCCGCAAGCAATTCGGCCGAAGCGGCAGCCGTAGATGCGCAGGCCTTCGGCGAGGCGGTCCAACGGCTGATCGATTCGGTCCCCTATGCGTCTGTCCGTCTGGTCGAACTATCCGACTGGAGTTCCACGCCACGTGCGCCGCGGCCGCAGCCCGACGACGCACCGGCTGCAGAGAACGCAACCGACTTGCACGACGATACCGTGACTGCCGACGTACCGATTACCGAGCCGGTTGTCGTGCCGGGTGATCGCCGGCCGTCGCTCGACGGTGGGCCTGCGGCCCCTGTGTTTCGCGGACGCGGTCTCGGCATAAGCCAGCCGCAATTCACCGACGGCTACCCGGCCGGCCGCATTGCCGGCCGCAGCGATTACCAGGGCCGTGCAATGGTCGGCGAATGGCGCAGCGAAGACAATGCATTGCAGCCGACCGAAGTCGTCTATCGCAATCCGCCGGCTTCGCGCGTCGAACAGGCTCGCCTTCACAAGACCGGCAACTTCAACGCCTCGGTGCACCGCGGCGGGCGGCATGGCGAATGGCTGTATTACCAGGCGCGCGGCCAGCGTCTAACACAGCGTGCCGAGTACGATAACGGCGAGCGCCATGGAACCTGGCGTCAGTGGTTTGCCGATGGCCAGAAGCAGAGCGAAGAGCAATTCGTCGATGGGAAGCTGCACGGAGTTCGCCGCACCTGGCATGCCAACGGAAGGCTCGAAAGCGTCGTCTCCTATCGCTCGGGGCAGCGCGAGGGCCGGGCCATGTTTTGGTCGCCCGACGGCGAATTGATCGCGAATCAGCGCTATTCCCAGGGCCTGCGCGTCGATGGGGAAGCCCTGCCGATTCCAACGCCCGGCCACGAATTCGCGACCGTTTCCCAGCGTTAATGTTCGTAGCGGCCGCGAAGCTCCCGTCGAGCAAGGAAGGGGGCATATCATGAAATGCCCGGTCGTCATGCGGGTTTTGATCGACTAGAATGCTCTAGAACACGATCCCGAGAAAGAGCAGGCATGGACGACGAAACCAAAAAAGAATCCCCGCAACCTACGACTCCCGGCCCCCAAAAACCGCGAATTAACTCGTCGGGCATGGCTGTCTTGTTGTTGGTTATGCTGCTGACCAGCATGTTGCTCTTCAGCGGCCAGGTGGCCGGGCGAAGCGAAATCGACTACAGCTTTTTTTGGAGCCAGGTCGAATCCGGCAACGTCACGGAAGTGATCCTCCAAGGCTTGCAGGTCGAAGGCAAGTTTAAAGAACCGCCGGTTGATCCGGCGGCCAAGTCGGGTGAAAAAGAGCCGAAGAAGCTGGAGCAGGTATTCGTCGTACAGCTTCCCTATGTGAACGACGCGCTCGACGGCTTGCTTCGCGAGAAAGGTGTGAAAGTTCGAGCCGAAGCGCCGACCGACAATGCCAATCTGCTGATGCTGCTCTGGCTAGGCGTCACTGTCGTGCTGTTCGTCGGCCTGTGGATGATGATGCGACGCACGCGCGATCAGATGATGGGCGGCGGACTCTTTTCCGGCTTCACCAAGAGCCCGGCCAAAAAATACGAAGCTTCGGACAAACGCACGACGTTCGACGATGTGGCCGGACTCGAAGGCGTTAAAGAAGACCTCGCCGAAATCGTCGAATACCTGAAGAACCCGGAAAAATTTCAGCGGCTCGGCGGACGCGTGCCCCGCGGTGTGCTGCTGATGGGCCCGCCCGGCACCGGTAAAACCCTGTTGGCGCGCGCCGTGGCGGGCGAAGCCGGTGTGCCGTTTTTCTCGATCAGCGGCTCGGAATTCATTCAAATGTTCGTTGGCGTGGGCGCTAGCCGGGTGCGCGATCTTTTCAAATCGGCGAAAGACAGTTCGCCGGCCATTCTGTTTATCGACGAAATCGACGCCGTCGGCCGCCAACGCGGCGCCGGACTAGGCGGCGGACACGACGAACGCGAGCAGACGCTGAACCAGATCTTGAGCGAGATGGACGGCTTCAGCCAAACCGAGTCGGTCATTGTGCTCGCCGCCACCAACCGGCCCGATGTACTCGACCCCGCGCTGCTTCGTCCGGGGCGCTTCGACCGCCATGTAACGGTCGATCGTCCGAGCCAGAAGGGACGTGTCGAAATCCTCAAAGTGCACACGCGCGAGATTCCACTCTCCTCGGATGTCGATCTGGAGCGTCTCGCCAAAGGATGTGTCGGCCTGACCGGCGCCGACCTGCAAAACCTGGCCAACGAAGCGGCCTTGTGGGCCACTCGGCAAGACAAGCAGATGGTCGACATGAGCGATTTCGAAATGGCGCGCGACAAAATCCTGATGGGTGCGAAACGCGAGGAACTGCTGACCGGCAAAGAAAAGACGATGACAGCGTATCACGAAGCCGGTCATGCGCTATTGGCCTGGATTGTGCCCGGCGCCGATGTTGTGCATAAAGTGACGATCATTCCGCGCGGCCGGGCGCTTGGCGTAACGCAGTTGCTGCCGCAGGAAGACCGCATGAACATCGGCGAGCACGACCTGACCGCGCGCCTGGTGTTCATCATGGGCGGCCGCGCCGCGGAGAAGCTCATCTTCGACGAGTACAGCGCCGGCGCCGAAAACGATTTGAAGGAAGCAACCAAACTCGCCCGGCGCATGGTCGCCCATTGGGGCATGAGCGAACGCATTGGCCCGGTCGCGTTTCGAACCGGTGAAGATCATCCGTTTCTCGGCCGTGAAATTGTGCAGGAGCATCGCGAGTTCAGCGAGCACACGGCCCAGATGATCGACGAAGAGGTCGCCCGCATTCTGCATGCGTCGGCCGATCGCGCCCGCGATTTGCTCAACGAACATCGCGACGGCCTCGAAAAGTTGGCCCGCGCGCTCGAAGAGCGAGAAATGCTCGACACCAACGAAATCGAAGAAATCCTCGGGCCTTCGGTCAACAAAGTTGCCGACAGCAACGGCAAACCCGAAGACGCCAAACAACAGGGCCAAACCGCGCCGCAAGGCGACGGCGAGTCGACAAGCGAGTAACGCACATTGGTTGACGTCGCCGCGGCTGCGTACAATTCGCTTGATGAATTCAGCTACTCCCCAGCCGCGAACGACGTTTGGCCTGCAGGCCGCCGGCGCGCTGGTGGCCGTCGTCTGTGTCTTCTTGGCGCTGGCGACGCGGGGCAACGTTTGGCTGGGGCTGGCCGCATTGGCCTTGGTCTACTTCGTAGGACTCGCGTTGATTGGCAAACGCGGCCCGCGAGCCGCCTTCTTTTATAGCGTGTCCTTCGCCGCGGCGCAGCCGGTGTTGCTGGCGATCGTTTTCGCGATCTGGGTTCCGTTGCGGTTTCCCCAAATTGCTACGCTCGAATCGCTCCTCGAAACGTTTCACATTGCGACGCTCATCGTCAGCGGACCGCTCGGCGTGGCCGTCACATGGACGATGGAACGGAACTTTCCGTACGACGAGCGTTGGAGCTACTTGCTCGCGTTGACGGCCGTCACGCTGCTGCAGTGGGCGGCAGTAGCCGGTATTGGGCAACGGCTGTTGCGCAAACAGGTCAGCCTATGGCGATTCGCGCTAGCGTTGGCGCCGATTCTGCTGCTCTTCGGCTTGTCGTGGTTCATGCACATGGGCGTGTTGATCGGCAAACACTCCTAAGCGGCTCGCGCGACCGTTATCACTCCGCTGCGTCGAGATACGGGTCGAGCCCCAGTTCTTCTTGCAACCGGCGTCGTTCGCGCTGGGCGTAGAGCAACAGGCGGCGATCGCGAAACCGCGCGCGTTCGACAAGCCTCTGGGCGCGGTGAAAAATCGGCACGAACCGAAGCAACGACGTTTTGTCCTTGCCTTGCGCACGGAGTCGCGCGGCCCGCTGCGGACCGAGGCCTTCGCGCAGAATGTCGTCGTCGAGCGCCAAATACTGGCGATACGTGCCCGGATCACCTTGCCGGCCGCAGCGGCCGATCAGTTGGCGGTCGATGCGCCGCGATTCGTGCAGCTCTGTGCAGATCACATGCAGGCCACCCAAGGCTTCCACCTCGGCGCCGAGTCGAATGTCGGTTCCGCGGCCCGCCATGTTGGTCGACACGGTCACGCGGCCTCGCTGGCCCGCTTGGGCGATGATCGCCGCTTCGCGCTGCACTTGTTTGGCGTTGAGAACTTCGTGCTCCACGCCCTGCCCAGCGAGTAACCGGCTCAGCGTTTCCGACTTGTCGATCGACCTTACGCCGATCAGCACCGGACGACCTTGGGCGTGCACCTGGGCCACTTCGTCGGCAATGGCGCGCCATTTTTCGTCGGCCGAAACAAAGACGCGGGTGGGCAGTTCTTGCCGAATCGGCGGGCGGTTCGTGGGAATCGCCACGACGTCGGTCGCGTAGATGCGTTTGAGTTCCGCAGCGCTCGTGGCGGCCGTGCCGGTCATGCCCGCCAGCCGGTCGTAGGCCAGGAAGAAATCCTGCGCCATGATCCGCGCCGCCTGCGCCGTTTCGTCGCCCGGCGCGAGGCCCTCCTTGGCCTCAATTGCCTGATGCAGGCCGCGGCTAAAACGCCGGCCTTCGGCCGTGCGACCGGTGAATTCATCGACGATCACAATCTCTCCGTCGCGCACGACATATTGCCGGTCGCGAATCATTTCGCGCGACACATGGATGGCGCGCTCAAGAAACTCGTAGATCGTGAACAGCCCCACGCCCGCGAGCGTTTCGGGATGTGGCAGTTCGCGGGCCAAACGACGGCCGGCCTGGGTGAGTTCGGTTTTGCGTTTTTGGCGATCGACTGTGAAGTGGAGGTTTTCTTCGCACGAAGGCGCAGCCTGCGCGGCCCAAGCGTAGAGCGCCGCTTCGACACCCGGTGTGGCCGACGGCGCGCTGATGACCAACGGCGTGCGGGCTTCGTCGATCAGCAAGCTGTCGGCTTCGTCGACCAGGATAAAGTGCAAGTCGCGTCCTACGACAGACGAAGCATCGGCCGCTTCCGCCACGCCGAGCATCCGTCCCAACACGTCGGTCGCTTGGCTGGCCAACTGCCGTTGGATGAGCCGATCGCGCAGAAAATCAAAACCGAATTCCTTGGCCGTGCCGTAGCAGACATCGCACTCGTAGGCGGCGCGGCGTTCCGTTGATTTGGAGTCGCCGGCAACCACGCCGACCGAAATTCCGAGCAAGCGATAAACCGGGCCCATCAATTCGGCGTCGCGGCGCGCCAAATAGTCGTTGGCCGTCGCCAGGTGCGCGCCGTGGCCCGCGAGTGCCGCCAGGTACATCGGTAACGTGGCCGTGAGCGTTTTCCCTTCGCCTGTCTGCATCTCGACAATCGCCCGGCGATGCATGACGATGCCGCCTAGCATCTGGACATCGTAGTGCCGCATGCCGATGGCTCGGCGGGCCGCTTCGCGTACTAAGGCGAATGCTTCCACGAGTAGATGGTCGAGCGGCTCGCCACTCTTGGCGCGATAGCGCAGCGCCAGGCTTTCTTTGCGCAATTGGTCGTTAGTCAAGCGCTCGCGCGCGGCTTCGAGGCGATTGATGCGTCGCAGCAGTTCCTGGCATCGCGCCATGCGAAACGCGCGCGGCAGTTCGGTTCCGAGTCGCCAGGGCCGCGCCCAGCCGACTTGCTGCGTGAAGGGGATCAACCCGGCCATGCGACTCGCTCCCTGGTCCGCGGCGCGCCAAGCTCAGCGTGCCGCGACCGTGGCCGGATTGAGATCTTCGACCCGTTCGATTCGGTACAACGGTGCGAACGCTTCGTCGGGATTTTCGCTGCCGACGATGCCGCCGCGCAACGTTACGAAATCGTTGGCTTCGCGACCCACGAGCACATCCGGGTTGGCGATCACGACACTGCCGCCGTAGTCGTCGGTGTCGCCATCGATCGGAATATACCGCAGCTTCCATTGCCGCGTGCCGGCCAGGTATTCCAGCTTCCCGCGCACCCAATTGTACGACGTGTCGTAGCCGTAGCGCGCGACCAGGCCACTGGAGGTTTGGCCCGCCGCGTGGAAACCGGCCTGGACCACGTTCGCATCGACATGCACCGGCGGTTGGGCCGCCGTATCGGCGCTCGCGATTGTCGGCCGGGCAAGCGTCGCCGCCTGGACCGAACGCGAACGCTCCTGCAACTCGGCTTGAGCACGCCGCGTGCCCGCCGGCGGTAGATCGGTGATTTCCGTTCCTGAGTGCGCCAATGTAGGCGCAGGTTGGCAGGCACAAGGATCGCAACCAGGTTGCACAACAACGTACGGCGCGCCGGGCGTGTATTGCACGGCCGGTGCGAATTGCGTGGGCGCAACGAAGGGACGCGGCTGCGCCACGAGCGGTTGCGGCGCCGGCGTATTCGCCGCCACGGTAACACGCGCTGGCGGCGGCTGCACAACCTGCTGCGGTGCTGCGGCCAGTTGCAGCGGCTGAGGGTTGTTTAGCTGAGGCCCATTGTAAGCCACCGGCACAACCGGCTGGGCGAGGGGTTGCGGCGCGGGTGGGCGTTCGAGGACCAGCGGTTCGCTGTCCGTTGGAATCGAGGGCGCGGGCTCGGTCGCGACGTACTGATTGCCGGCTGGGGTTGTGGCCGACGCAGTTACGTTGGTCGCTTCGACAAAGGCGTCGTCCAAACGCACCACGCCGTTTTCGGCGCGCAACGGCGCGGCATTGGCTTGCGCGACTATCGCGCCGCCCGCGGCATCGGATCGCGATGTTCCACCCGGCACGACGTAGGGCGTTTGATACTGTTGTGGCGGCGCGGCCGAGGGTGTCGAATAGTTCGGCGCAGCGCCGGGCGGCGGCGAGCCTTGATAGTACGGCACGCCGGGAGTCGGCACGATCGCTTCGCCCGTGCCCGGCGGGGGCACGGTCATGGGGCCCAGGAACGGATTGACCGTCGGCTGTGTCGATCCGCACCCCAGTGCAAACGTCGCCGTCACAAGCGCTATGAACTGCCAGCGCATCGGCAGACTCCTTTCCGCCAGTCAAGATCATGTCGAGAAAATGAAGGGGCGGTAGCGTAGCGAAATGCCGGTGACTGTCCAGAGCGAAAAATTCGCGTGCTGGAAGCTAGCGTTCCAACCCGGTTTGCACCACACCCGAAGCC
>JAGQOS010000175.1 GCA_020427265.1 Planctomycetales bacterium | reverse complement strand
AGTCCTGCTTCGCCGCTAATGTAATTCAGCGAGCCTTCCTTCACGGCGCTGGAACTCTTGCTGCCACCGCCAACGTTCGAGGTCACCGAAACGGGCTGCGGAACATTGCTGTCGTCGACCGCCTTGTCTTTGCCGGCGGCCCGCGCCCAGACGACCTCGTCGCGGTTGGCCGTCATCACATCGAGCATCGTCAGTTCGGGCTGTAACACTTCGGCGTTGGTCTGATTGTCGACGAACGCCAGTTTCGAGCGGCCGCCCCAAATGTCGTTACCGTCTGAAGCGCGGTAGCGATTCCACCAGTGCAGATTCTTATCGAGCACGGCTTGGCGCAGCGTTTCCAACGAGGGTGACGCCGCGGCGGATTGGCCGAGCAACGCCTGCGCGATCACCTCGGCCAGTTGCCGGTTTCCTTCCTCGGAAAGATGCACGCCGTTAATCGTGAGCGGGAGCGACGTGCGGGCGAACAGGTCGAGTGTGGGGTGGAAGAGATCGACAAACGCCACACCGGCTTCCTTGGCCGCAGCGGCCGTCGCCCGGGTATAGGCGGCCAAACGCAGGTTGTGTACGCGTCCGTCCGGCACATTGGGATTGTGCGTGTCTTCGTGCGCGATTGGGCTGAAAAGCACGATACGCGGGAAGTCTTTTCCATTCGGCTTCGCGCCGCGCGTTCGGCGCACGAACTCGAGCAACTGCTGTTTGTAGTCAGCCGGCTTGCCGTCGAACGATTCGTTGTACCCGAAAAAGGCGAAGACAACGGTCGGCTGTACTTGTTGCAGGTACTGCGTCATCGACATCTGGCCGCTACTGCGCGGGTAGTTGTTGGCGCGGTCGCCGCTGGTGCTCATGTTGCGAAAGCGCACCTGCTTGCCCACGAGCTGGCTTTGCAGCAAGGTCTCTAACCAGCCGTCGTGCTGCATGCGGTCGGCCAGGCCGTTGCCGAGAATCGCGACCTTGTCGCCTTCTTGGAATGCAAAGGGGAGCGGGTCACGATAATCGGCCGGCACGTCGGCCAACCCCGGCTCCGAGGCCGGCTTGTTGTTGCCGCCTGCCGCTAGTTGGGGTTTCGCAGTGAAGGGCTTGCCCGGTTTGCCGGCATAGGTGAGAAATCGCTGCGCGCCGTCCTTGTTGACGTCGATTTCCATCGCCTGCGGCGCGGCGACATTGGCGGCGCGAAACACTTCTTTCCGGTCCGCGTCGAGCAGTGTCAGGGTGAAGCCGGCCAGCCGGCCTTCGAATCCGCTGCGGTTCCAGATGCCGATCTTTTCGACTTCGGTCGCCTCGCCAAGATCGAGTTCCCACCAGGGATTCTTTTCACCTGCGTTCGAAGTGTGCGTCTGTCCTTGTTTGTTGTAATCGGGGTCTTTGTTGCCGTCGATCGCCTTCGAGGCGACGCCGCTGCCATTCGTACTCGACTGCGTCGCTTTGCCTCGGGCGGCGATATTCCGGCCGGCGCTGAAGACTTCCACCTCGGCCAGTGTGAGGATGCGTCGCTCGCCGGGCAGTTCAATGCGCACAAAACGGGCCGGCTTGCCGGTCGCGTTCGACTTGGCTTCGTCCTTCGACTTCGCGCTGGCTAACTCCGTAGCCGGTAGGCGCTTCTTCTTGGCTGCCGATTTCTGGGCGCCTTGCGTATTGTGGTTGGCCGGAATGGGGCTCTCGAAACCGGCGTAGTCGGCCGGTTTGACACCGTGCGCGTAGCTGCTGTTGCCAAATGTATTCGGCTCAAACGGTCCCACGAAAGCGATCTCCGCATCGGGCTTGATGGCGTCTTCCAGGCCCAGCGCCCACAAGCAGCCGTTGACCAACATCCGGCGATAACCGTCGTTCAACAAGTCCTCGGGTGTGCCATAAAGCGAAGTGAAGACGCGCCCCGATTTGCCGTCTGCGGTTTTGTACGTGCGCGTCCATTCCGAAGGCATGGGCGGCTTGGTTGCATCGACGGGTGAATCGGGTGTCATGCCGTTGAGCGGCTGCGCCATCGTAAGGATCTCGCCGTCGATCGGCTTGCCGACATAACCCCCGGCCTGCACCCAAACATCTTTCACGCCGCGCAAGATCGGATGATTCCGCCGATCTTCCAACAGCGTAATGCGCGTGCTCTGTTGGTGATTGCGGCCGTAGTGCCCCACCCACGTTTGCCCGAGCACCTGATGCCCAAAGCCCAGTTCGTAATCGGCGCCCTTGTGGTCGAAGGAATACTTTGCAAACGGGTCGTCTCCCTTCATGCGGAAGGCGTGCGTCGCGGTGCGCAGTCCGACAACCGGCCCGCCGCGTTTCAGGTATTCGTCGAGATGGCGCATCTGATCGGCGGGAAAGTTTTGAAATCGCAAAAAGACAACGGCCAGATCCGCCGTATCTAACGCTTCCATACCCGGCATGTTCGAATTACCCGGAACGATCTCGCCCGACTCCGGATCGACATTGAACAGTACGGTGCATTGAAAGCCATGATGCTTGGCCAGAATGCGTGCGAGCGCCGGGAGCGTTTCCTCGGAGCGATACTCGTGGTCGCCGGCCAGAAATACGATGTGCTTGCCCGCTCCCACGCCGCCAGCGCCTTGGTATACGACGGCCTGTGTGTTCGTTGTCGCCGCAGCCATCGCCACGAACACGACTGCCAACGTCGTCAGCTTCATACGATGCATCTATTTTCCCTTTGTCTTTGGTTGCTAGTAGTTTGCCGTTCGCCTTCCGAAACGCTCGTCCGAGCTTATCAGCCGCAATTGGTGTGCATTTCGACTAGGTTCGCCGTGACAAGGTCCGGAAGATTTTCGAGTCGCCGCCCGCGGCCCTCTTCCGCTGCCTCAAGATCTTCCGTTGCCCTGGATCGTGGCACGGTCGGCATTTGCCTGGTGGGATTTGGGGGCGGAAGGATCGCGTTGTAGGCGGGAAGCCACGATTATAGTCGCCCGGCGCCGGCGCTTCGACTGGGAGCAACCATTTTGTTGCCGAAAATTTGCGTCGAATTCGGCGAATTTCGCCGCCGAGGGCACTTTCTCCCATGCATTGCACGGTTGGCGGCATGCGGGTTTCGCCGTTTTTTCCCGGCCAACGACGTGTTGCATGCCTGGGCAACGACGGTCGGCAAGCATCGGCGTGGGAAGCTTCGCCCGCGCGTTTCGGCCGTCAACCACGGCAAATCAAGATGCTTCTTCCCATACCGATCGATAAGCGCCGGCAGTTTCGAAATAGTCGAGCAGTTCGCGATAGAACTCGTGGCCGCCAATCGTGGCCGAATCGCCAATCACAATCAGCTTGCGCCGCGCTCGGGTCAGGGCTACGTTCATGCGGCGCACGTCGCCGAGAAAGCCGATCTCGCCGGTTGGGTTGGAACGCACGAGCGAGATGATGATCGCTTCTTTCTCGCGTCCTTGGAAACCGTCGACGCTGTCGATCTCCACTGCTTCGTCGGTGCGCAGGTCGCGCAGCAACCGAACCTGGGCGGCGTAGGGCGCGATGATGGCCAGATCCGCCGGGTCGATGCCGGCGGCCAGCAACTGTTCGGCCTTGCGCCAGGCCAACTCGGCTTCCTGTCGATTCAGCCGGCTTTCGCCGTCTTCCTCTTGCTCTTCGTCGTAGCCGGCGCCAGCCGTATCGATGAACGTGAGGGGCTCGCTCGTAAGCTCGTCTTCCTTCACTTCCGGCAAATCGCAGAGACGATGCGCAGCCACCGACGCATGGGCGGCCAACGCGTCGTCGTAGAACGCCCGCGATGAAAAGCGCATGATCGCCTCGTGCATCCGGTACTGTGTTTCCAGCCGCCTGGTAATCGCGCTGCCGAAGAGCGACACCATGCGTTCGAGCAGGCTGATGCCCAGCCCTTCGCGCTCGGCCTCGCGCGAAAGAATGACCGGAGGCAACTGGCAATGATCGCCGGCCAGCACGAGCCGTTGGCAGCGCAGCAGCGGAATCCAACAAGCCGGCTCGGTCGATTGACACGCCTCGTCGATCACGGCCAGGTCGAACTGGCGTTGGCCAATCAGGCTGCTGTCGAGCGAGTTGAGCGTGGCGCAAAGCACCTGGGCGCCGTCGAGAAGCTGGCCTACCACTTGGGCCTCGATACGCCGGGCGTCTTCCTGCATGGCTTTCGCCTCGGCGCGCATTTCCTGTTTGGCGCCGGGTGCGGGCTTCGATCTAGTATAACGGCGCGACTTGTCGAACAGTGCGTTGGCCTCGCGCGCGAGTTTGCGGGCTAGCTTCACATCGGGATGCGCCTCGACGAGCAGGTCGAGCGTGTGCTCGCGCAGCACCGGCAAGACGCGCGCCGGGTGTCCTAATCGAATCGCGCGAATTCCCTGGGCAAGCAGCTTCTCCAACAGATTGTCGACACCCATGTTGCTCGGCGCGCAAGCGAGCACCGTTTCGTCGCGCGCCACGCACGCGCGAATCAGCGCGGCCACGGTCGTGGTCTTGCCGGTGCCCGGCGGGCCATGAATCACCGACACGTCGCGGCTATTGAGCGCGAGTTCGACGGCGTCGCGTTGCGACGCATTGAGCGAATCGTCTGCGGGCAGCACCGTGGGTTCGCGCACCAACTCGGGGTTGCGCCCGCCGATGAGCACTTCCCGCAGTTCCGCCAGCCGCTCGCCGCGGGCCGAGCGCGCCCGCTCGAGCGCCGCGCGCTGCCGCTGGCGGCCAAGTTCGTCGGTCGACAGATCAAGACGCCAGGTGGGCGCGGCCGCGTCGGAATCGGGTGCGAAGGGCAGGGCGACCTCGATCTCGCGCGCCGCGCGCCGCGCGACAATGCCGCGCACCCCTTCCTCCTTGCGCACACCCTCTTCGCTGAGCAACACCGGCGTTCCCACGGTCAACCGGTGCCAGGGCAAGAGTGTATCGGGTTTGGTTGGCCCGAAGACAACAAGCACGCGTCCGCCGAGGCCGGCATAGGCGTCGCGAATGGCGAGCTGCGCGAGACTCGTTTCGGTCGACCCGCGCCCGGCCAATGCCGCTTTGCGCGCCGCTTCCAAGGTTTGCCTTGCTTCTTCGCGGGCCTCGATGTCGGACAATCGCAGCAGGCGTTCGAAGTGATCTTCGTCGCCGCTGGTTCGCTCCGCGGGCGTCCCTTCGCTCGACGCGCGAATATGCCGATTGTCGAGCGACGTGCCGTCGAGCGCCCGCACGAGCTTGGCCAGATAACGCTCGGGCACTTCGACCAGCGCGCGCCGACCTTCAAGGCGTATCGCCCCGATCCGGTCCTTCTCCAGGCCCCCCACCTGGATCAGCAAGCGCACGATCGTGCCGCGCGTGGTTTTCGGGGGCAGTGCGTCGAGAATCAATGGAGGCATCGGCGGGGGAATGTCTAATCTGAAATGTCTAATTTGGAATTTGCGGCGCGCGTATTCGCGGTTCGTTGTTTTCGGCGAATTCCGCATGATATCGTGGGGCGGATTGGCGGGGAATTGGAGTGCTGTCGGCGTTTTTTGCGGGAATTGGTTGATTTGCCGGCAAAAGTACGGCGCGAACCATTTCTCTCTTGCTTCGGTCGTAATTTTTAGCATTAATTGAAGTATCGGTCGTGCTAACGCGGCACGAGTTACTAGTTCGCACGCGAGGTGGTCGGCAAGCTGGGTTTTTCCGACCGAAGCGGCAAGTCCTAGTGGGAAGGAGGTGGTTCAGTGGAATATGTCTGTACAAGCCAGCGAGGTGGCAAAGCCTAATGCCAGCCGGCGGGCTGTCCTCACAGGCAGCCACCTTCCTCGTCTACAAAAGGTCTTCTCTTCAACAGATCTGCGTAACGAGAACTGACACAGAGCCCGGTCTTCCCTTTTGGGTTGGCCGGGCTCTGTTTTTTTTGAAGAGGGTGCAACGTTCGTCGGCCTGGCGAAAACGGCCGACGTACGGCAGAATCTTTTGTTAGACTGCGGAGGAGTGCACGGCCCGGTGGAGAAGCCGCGGGGTCGCCGCTCGCCTTTATTCTTCAGGCAAAATCTCCTCGGTCGATTCTAGTACGTCCCCCCCGACCGTGAAAACAATGAGTGCTGGTGCTACATCCCGAACGATCTGCTATTACTGTGGCGAAACCCTAAGTTTCCAAGAGTCCGTTTGTCCAGTGTGTAACCAGGAATTGGACTGGACTGACTACGCAGATGAACAGCCGGTTACCCGCGATTCGAGCGAAACGCGGAGTCGGATTCGGTTTAGGCTTCGCACATTGATGTTCTTATTTGTGGTCGCGTCGATTGCACTTGCTTTTTACGCGCCTAACATAAGTGACAGTGCAGCCATCTACGGGCTAGATCCGGTTCATGTTGAGTACGAAAAGGGGCGCATCGTTCTGATAAATTTCTACGGGCCGGAGTTCACCGACAAAGAGTTTTTGCAATTGTCAGCGTTAACGAACCTCACGTGGATCGGGCTATGCGACACTTCGGTTACTGATGAAGCAGTTTACGAATTGCAGGAAGCTCTTCCTAACTGCCACGTTCGACGCCAGAGCGTTTCATCGCCCGATTCTCCACCTGTCGACTACAATCCCCACGTGATGTGGCGAGGCACTGATCTCTAGACCGACATACGGTCCGGCGATTTCGTGCTTCTACTCTACCAAGCGGCGAGAGGCTGAGGTCATCTGCGTTGGGCCACATCGCCCGAGCCCAGATTGTGGCGATTCGTAGCTCGCGGTTCGGGTCATGAGCAGGGTAGCACGGAGACTTCTCCGCCAACGGACGCACTATCTTCATGAACGATCGACGGAAAGTCTCCGTGTTGCGCAAGCAACGAGAGGTTCTTCGTGGGCGACGATTTCCGCATCGAAGCAACGGCGAAGGAACCTCTTGTCGCTCTCGCGACACGGACACATTTTCCGCCCATGACCGCTGGCGATGAAAAGAATCCTGGCGGAAAAGTGTTCGTGCCACCCAAGTCAGTTGCGCGGCGGTCGATTCGGCCCGAAGAACTGCCGGTCGTGGCATCGAAAAAGCCCGCGGAGCGGGCGACAGCGTTTAGCCGGGGGTCAGGAGTGGCGAGCTTCGGCGAGACGCGACGCAGCCCCCGGATCTCGAGCATGACTCCATCGGTCGACCTCGCCATCGGCGCGGCAAGCGATGGGTCATGAACGAGGTCGAAACCGTCGCCGGGCCGCCCGGTTTCCTTTCGCCCTCGGCCGCGCGACGAGAAAACGCCATGTCGCTGGCGAGGCCGATGCGACTTTAAACAAACGACGACCGTGGAACGCGCGCGGGCTTCGCCTTGCGCTTGCCCACGACTAAACTCTGTCATCCCTTAGGGGATTCCGTACTGCGCAGCGCGCCGTCAGTGTTCATCGCATAACCACTAAGTCCGATTGCTTGCAACGGCTTTCGGAAGGCGTTAAAGTTGGAAAGTTCCGCCGACGTGCCGTCGTGACCTTGCGGCTCAATTGACCGCGGGTAAAGCGATTTCGCGAGTGCTGAATGAGCCCATATTCATTGAGGTAAGCGCGGAATCGAAACGGTCCCACCTTGAAAGATCCCACCTACGCTCACCGGAGAAGTTGCCATGAAAAGTTGCCTGCGTCTGTTGGTTGCGATCAGTGTTGTTTCTATCGCCACGTCGGCCTTTGCTGAAAGAAAGGAATCCAGTGTGCCCGCAGCGCTTGCGTTTAAGATGAAGACCCTCAGCGGCAAGGAAATCAATTTGGCCGACTATCAAGGCCAGGTGGTGCTGATCGTGAACGTGGCCAGCAAGTGTGGATTGACACCGCAGTATGAGCCGTTGCAGGCGCTACATGAAAAGTATGCCGACCAGGGCCTGGCCGTGCTCGGTTTTCCGTGCAATCAATTTGGCAAACAAGAACCGGGCAGCGCCGACGAGATTCGCGAATTCTGCTCGACGAACTACGGGGTTAAATTCAAACTGTTTTCGAAGGTCGACGTGAACGGCCCCGAGGCCTGCGAGTTGTACAAACATTTGACCGCCTTGGAAACCGAGCCGCAGGGTCCCGGCAAGATCAGTTGGAACTTCGAGAAGTTCCTGATTGGCCGCAACGGCGAGGTCGTCGCTCGTTTCTCCCCCCGCACCCGCCCCGACGACGCGGCGGTCATCGCGGCGATTGAAAAGGAACTGGCACAAAAGTAAGCCGTGAGCCAATGGCGCCCCGGGATGCGCAAGAGCATTTTGCAAACTGCCTGGGAGTGCCTGGCCTAGTCAAGTTCGCCTCGCAAGTTCATTGCGGTGATCAGCTGACATACCCGGCATTCGGTATAGCGACGCATGAATGATTCACCCAAATCACAGAGCGTGTTGAAGTGCGACGACTCACAATTCACGCTGCGTGAGTTGTTCTGGCTCGTGACAATTATTTGCGTCGCAAGTGCCGTGGGACTGTATTAGGTCAACATTGCGACTTGGATCTTAGCGCTGGCAATTGGGTATCTCGCGGCACAACGTTTTTTCTTGGCTTTGATGATACGGAGCGCCTTGACGCGACAGCAGTTCGGCAGAGAGTTTCGCTTAATGTGCCTGAAGGTCGCCATTGTCCTTACTGTGGGAGCGATCGTCGGCGCGTATTTTGCGAACGATGTTGTCGACTATGTTGCCACACCGATACGTAACGCCATAGTCGCCAATTATCCGCTCGACTAGATCCTCATCGCTGGTAGCCGATTTGCGAATTCTTAAATACGGTGGATTTGACCGCGTGAACATCGGGGCCGCCTGAGTCGATTGCTCGTCCATGCATTCCGAAGGAATGCGAGCCATTAGCCGGCGGTCGCGTGAGCGCACCGCCGGAAAACGAGCGTTACGCAAACGAAGCATCCCAGCGGGATGCCAGCGAGCTATGATCCCTTCAGGATCAATCGCCGCGGGCCAACGCCGTCGACCGGACGTGGCGCTGCGCTGACGTCCGGCTAATGGCTAACAATCCCTCCGGGATTGTTGATCGCCAATGACCAATCGTC
>JAGQOS010000174.1 GCA_020427265.1 Planctomycetales bacterium | reverse complement strand
CGCGTGCAAACGCTGTGTGACGAATTGCGGCACGGTGATGCCGCCGACGTCGATTGCCGCCGCGAAATTCACCGTACTGACCTCAGGGACCAGATCGATGCGAATCTTGCCTCCGCCCATCACGATCGGCACAAAGTTCAGCCTCGTTCCGAACTTCTTAAACTCAACGGACGGGGCCTGAATGGCGCCCTGGGCTGTGGGGAAAGGCTGTTCGCCGCCAACGAGAAACTCGGCGGGTCTTCCGCTCATCGTCACCAGCGTCGGCGTGGCCAGTATTTTGACGACGCCGTGATTCTTCAGCGCCTCGACATAGCCAAATAGTGTATGCGCTTGATCGGTCACGCCGAAGAAGAGCGTCGCGGCGGGATTGAGCGCAGCGGCCGTCGCGCCGCCTACGTTGCCGAAGACGTTGCTGTCCGACGTGATGTCTCCGCCGCGAATATTGACCGGTGGCAGGCCCATGATTCCTCCCACCTGCGATCCCTGATACGACGCCGCGTCGCCGCGGAACCAGTTGAAACCCATGCGGCGCAGCTTGGAACGGTCGACTCGCGCGATGATCACTTTCAGTTGCACCTGCATCACGCCGGCAACGCGCATGGCGTTGATCACGCTGCCGCGCGGGCCGACGAATCCCTTGAGCAGATTGAGAATCGGCTCGATCTGGCTGGCCGCGTCGACGTGCCCTTCGACCATCAGCGCGTTTTCGCCGACAGCCGTGAGCGTGAGATTGGCGTTGGGAAACTGCCGGGCTAAGATCGCTTCCAGTTGCTTTATGCTCGGCGTCACGCGCACGCGCACCGACTTCGAGTTGCCTTGCTGGCCAACCAACGTCAAGTCGACCAGTCCTAGCTTCTTGCCAACTGCTTTGATCGTATCGGTCGGCGCCGACATTTCGCCGTTGGGTCGGGCGCCGATCACAATCAGGAACTCGTCGCGGCTGGGCAAAGCCTTGACGACCGGGCCGACGTCCTGCGGAGCGTGAATCTGGAAGATTTCGCCCAACGGAACTTCCAGATCCGACGGCGAGAGCACTGGCATCTGGGCGGGCATCCCATTCGACGCATTTTCTACACCGAGCTGCGGCGTCTGAAATTCCGACTGTCCGTCGAATTCTTGAACCTGCGCTGATGCAGACGTCGTACAGACGACCAGCAACACCGTAACCCGCATCAGCTGGGTTGAAAGCGTTGAGATGAGTCGATTCGAGAGATAGAGCATGGAAGGCTCGATTGCCGGGGAAGTTCTGCTAACTTGGCCGCCGTTTGGTAGCGGCGACAGTGTCCCCCCGAACACCGAGCGCGCTTTCGGCGCGCCGCGCTGTTGCTCGACATCGGCATAACCACGCACAATGTTGAGCGAATCACCCGGAATAAAAAAGATTGGCCTGCTACTCGCCAGCATCGCTAGCAGCACTGGCCGCTTTGGCGCGGCGCGGCACGCCCGCCAGTTGCGACAAGGCCGCCGTGCTGGCGTCGGGCGCAGCGGGAACGGCAGCCAGGCCGTCAATCAACTTTTCGGTAAGGTACTCCTTTTGCCGTTCGTGCAATTCGTCGAGCTGAATGATCGTTACGCGCAGGTCTTCCAGTCCCTTGCGGTCGCCGATCGCACGACAAACCTTGATCTCTTTGGCAAACGTGCGAAAGAGCACCATCGCTTCTGGTGAGAGTTCGCGCAGGGGAACCTTGGGACCCTCTTCGACCTTACGCGGTGCGTCGGCAAGCTTCAACGCTATTTGGATTGGCGGGAGCATTTCGTCCCTGCCCAGTGATTTGGCGGCCTCCGCAATTCTCGCGATTACCTCCTTGTCTTGCGAATCAGACGCGGCCCGCAGCGCGACGTTCAACAGCGAAGCGGCCGAAAAACCTTTTCGCTCGCGTTTCAGTTCCTGTTCGCCTTCGGCCGTTCGGAGAGCCAGTTCAACCAGCTTCCCGGCATCGAGTTCTTGCAGCGCGCTGCGCACCTTCGTGAGGTCGACAAACCGATCAAACTCAGGATCCTCGAGCCCAGCCAGGTCCGCTGCATCGATCGTTTCTGACTTTGAGGCCTCCGCCTCGTTCGCCTGACCGTGTCCTGTTTCGTCTGCAGGGGCAGCTTTCTCGTCGGGTCTCTGCTTCGATTCGACCTCCGGCTTGGCCGACGGCTGGCAGCCTTGTGCGAGAATCGCTGCAAGGCAGATGGTGAATAATGGCGTTGATTTGGTCTTCATCGACATTCCTTCCAAATTCTGCGTCTGCCTAAACGTACGGCCGCGAGAGTTTAAGCGTAATCGAGCGACGAATGCAGGGCAACTTCGACCTTTCCTTGGATCGGGCGCCTCGAAACATCTTAACCTGGGCAAAGAAGGAAACGTATGCCTCGCACCTAACGGACACCATCCGCAGCGATTTCCAATCCCTATTTGGCGACGCGGTCGTCCCCGGCCACAGTGTAGACGGCCCAAAAATACGGATGCAGCCACGGTTCGGCCGATTTGCTCGCGCGTAGTTTCTCGAGAAAGACGCGTTGCGAATCGGCCAGCGCTTCGGAAACAGGCATTCCGTCGGCGACGCGCTTAAACATGCCGTAGATCAGATCGGGGGCCGTTCCGTCGTAGACGTCCCAGAGCCCGGAAACCACGGCTCGCGCGCCGGACTGCAAGAACGCCCGTTGCAAGCCGAACAGATCGTCACCCGGCAAAGGCGACCGGTCACCGAGCCCGGAATAGCAGGCGCTTGTCACGATCAAGTCGGCCCGAACCCGCGCGGCGTAGATTTCGCGCGCGGTTAGCCGGCCATCGTCGGCTGTAGTCTCTTCGTCTTCCGTTGCTGCGCCACCTTGCGATGCACCAGACTGGCCGAGAAAAAGCAGATGGCTCTCCAGCGGCTGCTCCGCGACGTTCATTCCGTGCGTGGCAAACAGCAGCACACCGGGACGCCGCAGCGCAGCCAGAGCATTTGCTACGGTCCCCTCGTTGTTCTCGTAAATCGCGCCGAGCCGGTCGGCGAAGACCGTTTTGAAGTTTTCCAAGTCTTTCGCTACCCCAGGAAGTGGCGGAGCCCCGGGAACCTGGACGATGCCGACCGCCGAGGCGGAACGAATCGGGCGCGGCGCCGAAGCTCGCAGCAAGTCCCAGGTCGTGAGCGAAGGCGCATACACCAAATGATAGGGCTCATCGAGCATGAACTTAGGTGACACCATTTCAAAGTTGCCGCGTTTTTGCTCGTCGCGCTCGCTGACCAGTGCGGCGAAGGGAAAGTAGTGCAAGATATGATGCGGCACGATGAGTACTTGACGCGCCGCGCGCAGTTGCTCTGCCGCCTTGGCCGGCACAAGCGTTTTGTGGAACTCGTAAAGTTTGTCTTGCCACGCGTGCTCGAACCCTCGCCCGGAGAGGAGCCGCTGTGTCATCTTTGCCGACTGCCCCTCCATCTCGGAGAGGAAGTCGCGAAGCTGATGGATGAACGCTCGCGATTCGACCGGGCGTCCGTCGTCGTTTTGGAGCGGAAAAACGACTACCTCGCCAGCGGTCGTGACCAGAAAGACCCACGCCTGCTCCGCACCGAGAAAGTACTCCAAAGCGGCGCATTCCGAGGGCCAATCGGCGAGCAGTTCCGCAATCGGGCGTTCGAAGCGTGCGTCGTCATCCGACGTAACACCGCCGCTGATCAGAATGTCGCGCGCCGCCCGCGCTTTGGACATCTCTGCGAACCGCAGCGCTTCCTCCGGCTGCCCCTGCTCGATCAGCAGTTCGACGATCTTTTCGTAAACGAAACTCCTACGAGCGAAGAAGCCCGCGCGGGTCAGTCCGACCTGATCCTGTGGAAACCGCGTGCGCAGCAACTCGGAGAGATGATGAGCGATCAGAAAATGGCGCAGCGCCGCCTGCCGGTCATCGGCAAGCCGATTCAATCCCAGCAGTCGTTGGATGCTTTCTGCGCCGGCGAGATGCCCGCCGCGGACGAATTGCTCCAACGCCGACTGCGCGAACTTGCGAGATGCTTCGGTCCGTCCGGCACGAAAAGCCAGATGGGCTCGAAGTTCCCAGGCGACGGCGGCGATCAACGCGTCGGCGTTCCCGTTGGCAACGGCCTCGACGACGTCCGTAGCCGACTGATCGGCGCGCCGCCGGGCGGCGTCTTCGGCGGCAGTCAGCCTGCGGCCCTCTGTTCCGGGCGCGTCGAGAGTGCGCACGATGTCGGCCAGCAGCGCATCAAGTCGCGCCACGTTGATTTGCACCGCCAGTTCGTCGAAAGGGCTCTTCATCTCGCCGGCCAGTTCTTCCGCGGAACGGTATTCCCGGCGCGCGGCGACCCAACTCTGTAGCGCCGCCAGAAACGGCCGCCGTACGCCGGCCGCCATCTGAAAGGCGTGGTTGTCCACCGTGTCCTGGGCGCGATGCAGCAGGTAGTTGGCGTAGTTGTTGTGCGCGCGAAAGCGATCGGCGAGTTCGCCTTCTTCCAAGATCCCGATCGCAGCTTCAAACGCCGATTCCGTCTGCGATTCTAAGCCACGTCCGGCTTCGGCGGAGATGACGCCCTGGTAGATCAGAGCTAGGCCGCGCACGCGCACTGAGGCGGCGTTTTGATCATCTTTGTCGATCGACCCAAGCAATTCAGACGCTTCCGTCCAGCGCCCGGCCGCGATGAGAGTGCGAGCCTCGTCGATGACTTGGATCCCGGTTTGCTGGCTCTCCGCCGCGCCAGCGATGCGACCTTGCCGATAACCGGGATCCTTCGCGAGGTTCGCCAGCCACTGGAAAATACCTTCGCGCTGAGCGGCGATTTGCGGCGTATGCCGATCCTTCGCAATCGCATCGATGAATTCGAGTGCGTCGGCCAGGAACTTCGGCGGCTCTCCTTCGCGGGGCGCTTCGGCGCTAAGCAGATGCGCGACGGCGAACTGCTGAACGAGCGGATCGTCGCGGTCGCCGACAAGCCGTGTCATGTCGTCGATTGGCTGGTAAACCGCATCGCGGCGAGCCGTTTCGACGACCGTAAACGAACTTTCCTCCAACCCACCTTCGACACGCAGCGTATATTGGCCCGGCTCAAGGCCGTCGGCCAGTTTCTCCGGCAGATCGGGAATCGCTCGCCAGGCAACGTCGGCCGCCTCTTGAGCGAACGGAATTCGCAACAATTCGTTCTTCGGGTCTGCGCGACCGACGAAGAGAATGGCTGTCGCTGCCGGATACTTTTCGCCTTCCGCGGCAGGGAGTCGACGCAAGGTCGGCATGCGTGAAAGGATTTCGCCGCGATTCGGCGGGGTGATGAATGCGCCGCCTCGGGTGACCGTTCCGCTTGTCAACGGGGCCAACTGCACAGTGGAGGCGAACAGCGTGTAATCACTTTGGCCGCTGCCGCCAATGGTCTCGCCGCGCGATGCGCCTGCGGTCATCGACAATGCGGCGCCCGGCGCCGATTTCGGGGGCCAGGGCGTCTCACTGTCGATCACTCGCCAGTGTTCCTGGCCGAACGCGTCGGCCCAGACGACGAGACCTTTCTCTCCCTCGCGTAGCTTCAAGGCGTCGAAAGCG
The DNA here is from genome assembly GCA_020427265.1 of Planctomycetales bacterium. Lineage (GTDB taxonomy): Bacteria > Planctomycetota > Planctomycetia > Pirellulales > JAGQOS01 > JAGQOS01. Next base: position 3,375 of record JAGQOS010000174.1, on the reverse strand, counting down.
ATCTCTTCGACAGCAATCTCTTCTTCTGCCGAGTGCCTGATCAATACGGCTTCTTGGGCAAACACCGAATTGCTGGTCGCCGCCATCTGAATGGCAAAGACGATTTGGACGAAATTCATTCTGACCATGCTAGGAATCCATCACCTTTTGAAACAATTCGGCCCGTCGAGACGCTGCCAGAGAAGGAACGCACAAAGCGCGCCGGGCGGACAGAAACTGCTCGACCTAGGAGTCCTTGGAGAACATTGATGCCGCGTATCAGATCGATGGCGCCGTCGCGCACCACCGGCAGTCAAGTCGCGAGACGACGAATTTCCTCGCGGCATTTCCCTAACATCCGGCGACAGTATGTCGAGCCCAGCGATGGGTGTCAAGAATGCGCGAAAGCAGCGACTGCTGGCGCAAGGCGCTCGGCGCATGAGCCGGCGGAAAGTAGCAACCGCGGAAATATATCGTCGAGCGCCAGATCAGAATCGTCGCTCGTATTCGATGCGCACGATGTCTTCGTACCACTGATCCGACGTGATCACGTGGCCCCAACCGGCAAAGAACGTACCGCAACCGCGCGTATACCGCCCGCCGATCTTGAGGTTGAAGATCGTGTCGCCGGAGACATCTCGAATCTCGCTCGTCATGCCCACGGTGAACGTGCCGAAGCCGTCGAGCACCGTCCAACCAACCAGTTCGACGACCGACGTGAGCTTGGAATCACATGCGGGGGCGCCGCAACTGCAAGCGTTCGAGCGCTGGCATCGACAATCACACGACTGGAAGAGATCGTAGCCGAAGCCCGCGCCGTAACGCAGCATCTCGCCGGAGAAGTCTTCGCCCAGGAATGGACCGGAACGCACCGGATTGTCGGCGGTCGGAATCCAGCCGCGCAGTTCCCCTTCGAATGAAAGCCGATCGGAAAGCTTGCGATGATAAAGCAATGCCGGCTCGATGCTGGCGAACCCGACGCCAAGCCCCTTGCCCCGCGCTTCGCCTGTCCCAAGGTAGGTGCGAAGCTGAAACGTTAACGCGTCGCAAGGACATTGCCAAAGTGCCCATTTGAAACCGGCGTTCATGTCGGCCAAGCCGGCTTCGTTCGGATTTACTTCTGGGTTGAGAAACCGCACCGGCACTTCGACGAAGAGCGAAAACCGCTCGCGCGGAGCCCATTCGATATAGGTGGCGATTTCCTGGTAATCGATCCGCGTTTCGTTGCCCAACCCTCCGGAACCGTCTTCGGGATAGAAAAACTGGTTGCGGTCCGGGACGGGGTTGTTGTACGCCGCGTCGAACCGCAGCCGAATGCGGTTGCTGATGATCGCGCTGTCGATGTAGCCGCCGACAGTCGTCAGCGCCGATGCCGGTCCAGACGCAAAGCCAATGCCTGACCCAAGATCGAAGACTTCGGGAGTGTCTTCCGGGAGATTGGGGATTCCTCGGTCCTGAAGAATCGGCTGCCGGTCGAGCGAACGGCCCCGTTCGACCTCCGGTGTGCGCGGTATTTGAGGTACAGACGGCGCAGGAGTGGGAACCTCGGGCTGTGGCGTCTGGCCGACGAGAACTGCGCTACTAGTACAGACTACTAGCAGCGAAGACGTGAACAAGCGACTTGCTCGCCAGGCGCGTGCAACCAATCCGTTGATTTGTATACGATTCATTGCAGTGGGCTTCCTTGCTGGCACTGGAAAAATTGCGGATCAGAACTTAATATCGCGTCAGTTGTGCGTCCGTATCCACTTTATCTCGCGTTCCTCCTCTTTGGGCCTGCTTTAGTCTTCCCTCTTGCCCCAGTTTCCCGCAGAGCAATGAATTTTAACTTGTGCCCGATGAACGCGAGTGGATCGCCCATCGCCAAGATACAGGCGATAGCAAGCGCACTTACGATTCTCCAAGTCCTCCGCCATTGGGCACCTCTGCTGTCACTGGCAGCAACGCTAGCTTGCAGTCGTGCGTCGACGGCTCAGGAACTCGGATCCATGCCTCCTTCCCGCAGCCTGTTTCCACGCGTCAACATCGAGGCCCATACCGCTCCGGTCCGCGCCCTGGCGTTCACGCGCGATTCACAGCATTTGCTGTCGGCAGGCATGGATAAAGTGGTTCATGTTTGGCGTCTCTCTGACCGCGGCCACGCCCAGGAGGAACCTGCCGACGAGCAATCGCCGCGTGAAGCGCACGGCTGGGAACGAACGATCCGTTGGGAATTGGAGCGAGGTCTGCGAGGAAGCATTCACGCAATCGCCTCGTCGCCCGAGGGTGATCGGGTAGCAATCGGCGGCTACGGTCATCGTGGCAGCCTGGGGGAAATCGTCTGGGTCAACCCGCACGATGGAACTTTCACGAAGAGCGAATACGACGGCCATCGCCAAAGTATCGCTGCGCTCGCCTATTCATCCGACGGCGCATGGCTCGCCTCTTCCGATACAAGTGGCAGGCTGCTTACGCGCAGCGCAGAGGGGAAACCGACGGAACTTCGTCCGTCCGACGGCCAACAGACCGGCCTACGCCCCCTAGCGATGCGCGGAGCACGGCTGCTGGTAGCACCTGAGTTTGCTGGGCAGGCGGCGAAGAATGGCACGGCGATTTGGAAGCTGCGCCACTACCAACTGCCCGAACTGAACGACGAAGGCCGCGGCTCGGAAAAAGTCGTCGACGCGAGCCGTCAAATCGAACAATCGCACTTTGGCATGGTCACCGCATTGGCGGCGTCGAACGACGGACGATTTCTCGCCTCGGCCGACTTGGCTCGCCGACTCTACCTGTGGGATCGAGAAAACGACGATGCCCCGATCGTACTTTCTGACCAGTCGATTGTGCTCTCACTAGCCTTCAGCCCCGACGGCGCGTCGCTGCTCGCTGGAACGGGAGCCGACGCGACGACCGGCCAAGGAGAACTCCAGGTTTGGGATCCGACGACGACCGCCCAGCGCCGCGCCACAAAGGTTCGTGGTCCGGTCTTGGCGTGCGCCGTAAGCCCCAACGGCGAACGGATCGCTTACGTTTCCGGTCAAGGGCGCGACGTGGTCGTCGAGCCGCTCGCGGGAACCGGCGATACCTCGGTAATTCGCGGAGGAAGTGGAATCGCCGCCTTGGCATTCGATGGCGCGGACAACGGATATCGCATCTCCTTCGCACTTTCCGATGGCACAGGGCAGAAGCAAGCGACCGCTGGCTCGTTCGACCCGATATTGTTGACGCGTACCGCCGGCAGAAAGCCAGTGGAGGCGCCGGAAGAGGTGGAATCGCCTGATGGTTGGAATGCGGAATTCGATCGCCGCCGCAATCGACTGCAATTGAAGCAAAAAGATCTGTTACGCGGTTTTATTCAAGTCGATCGCGCGCGGCAAGGATCGGTCCAAACCTACTGCTGGGTGCTCAATGAACAGC
>JAGQOS010000173.1 GCA_020427265.1 Planctomycetales bacterium | reverse complement strand
ATACCAACCAGGAAGTTGTTGGAGCTGCGTTTCGGCGACGTCTAAAGGGCAGGGGGCGACGCCTCCTTCACATGGAAGGCACTTTTTTTTCCGCAGTTGCTCCGTGCTTTGAGCTTCCATAAGATCGACCTCGCAGAAACATCCGGTGAAAGTAGTCGCCAAGTCGATTATTGCGACGGCGGCTGCGAAGTCAAATCGTTGGCGCATGCTACGACCGCAGGCGTCCGGATAGCTTGTGCGTTGAGACCTCGTCGAGCATCAAGAGTTCCGAAACCATGGTCTCAGCATCGTCGGCCATCGACTCCATGCGCGTGACCCATAAGGTTTCGAGCGGGCCGGTGGAGTCGAATAATTCCGGGGGAAAACAGCCGATGACTCCGCCGGCAATCTGGTTATTTAGATCGGCGTTGGACGTGCCGCGAGGTAATCGATGCCGAAATGCTTCGCGCAGCGACGCGAGCGTGAGGTTCCATGACTGTTGCGCCACGCCATCGTTTCGATTGCGCTGCAAATTCTCAGCGAAATCGGCCGCGCGGTCGGCATCGAACGCGAACTCGGCGACGTTCGCAGTTTGAAGCATGTAGCTGATCAGCAGATCGGTCCAGCGTTCGCAACGACGACGCAAGTGGTTCAATTGAATGCCGGTGTCGGTTTGTCCCATGTCGCCTTCGACCATGAGTTGTAGAACGCGATAACGCATTTCAAGATGACCCATGTAAATGCTTTGTACGATTGGCTCCTCCTCGCCATGTCCATGCAGGCGATCGTGTCCGCAGACGACCGCGGAAAATGCTCGTGTGAGCATTTCGCTGGTAAGGACCTCTTGCATCGTAGGCACGATAGCGTGCCATTGGGCGTGGGCCCATTCCTTACCCAGTTTTTCCGACGACTTCTGATACCGCGCCAATGAGAGCCCCCAGCGATTCATCCGGCACTTTGACGCCGACCAGTACCCGCGCAAGCAGGATTCGGACAGCGCTGTTGTGTTGCGGATAACTCCCGGACCGTAGGTCGCCGTGAGAGCCGATAATTCCACAATTTCAGAGCAGTTCATCCAGGTAGTTCCGACGATGGGCAACCGCAAATCGGTTCGTTGATTGGCCGATGTGCGACCAGAGGACGAGAAATAAAAAAAGACAGCGGGCCGGGCGGGGGAGCCCGAGGGGACGAGGGCTCCGGCCGCCCGAGGGCTGGCCCGCTGGTGTGTGATAGCGAATGCAAACCCAATGCCAAAGAGACACGTTGATTGTGCCGAGCATGCGGAGGTTGACCGGAAACCGAGAAAAACGCCGAATTGTAGCCCGTTTTTCGATCGATGTCCGTTTGTGGTCAAGCCACTGATTGCCCTTTGCCACGTTACTTTTTCGCAACGTGGTCGGCAAATGAACAACGAGGTGAAAATGAGCGCATCGATTTACGGGGTTGTCGCGATTCGGCTGCCTCGCCTCGCCTTGGGTTTGTTATACTTCGCCGCATGCCATCCACCGAATCATCGATTGCGCTCGATCCTCGCCGCGTAACAGCGACCATCGACCAGCTCTATCATCGCATTCACGACCGCTTCCCTGGTTCGGGGTTGAGCGGCGTTTGCAAGCAATTGGGTGACATTTCGCGAAAGGCGCTGCAACGCTCCGACTTCATTCGTCGTCCGCGATGGTGGATTCGTGGTTGCGCTGTGGCGCTAATCTTCGCCATCGTCGGACTGATCGCTGCAACCATCGTTGTTTTGGGTGGGCCGAAGCGCGAATTGGGAATCATCGACTTCGTAGGGTTCCTCGACGCGGCGCTTAACGACATCGTGTTCATCGGAGCGGCGATCTTCTTTCTCGTAACGCTCGAGTTGCGAATTAAGCGTGGGCGGGCGCTTGAATCGCTCCATGAACTGCGATCCATCGCTCATCTGATCGATATGCATCAGTTGACAAAAGATCCGGAGAGGCTGCTTAATCCAGGTCGCGAGACAACCCACTCGCCGCGACGTGAAATGACGCCGTTCGAGTTGAATCGATATCTCGACTACTGCACAGAGATGCTGTCACTAACGGGCAAAGTAGCGGCCCTCTACGTGCAAGATTTCAACGACGCCGTGGCCGTGGGCGCAGTGAACGACATCGAATCGTTGACGACCGATCTGTCGCGAAAGATCTGGCAAAAGATCATGATTCTGCAGATGAGCACATCCGAACAAGAGCCAGAATAGCTGTATGTTCTAACACAAAATCTGTGTTCGTCCCTTGGGCAAGTTGAAACAGATTACCGCATCATTCCCCTCGCGGCGCCAGGCGCCGGCTTGCAAATCGAATCGTCGGGCGACTTCACGCAATGGCGCCGATGAATCTCCCCTGGAAATTTGTGGCGCGGCGTTGCCCGCAGTAACCAAGCGAAGGGTGAAATCAGGACAGGCATACGGCGCGTGGAGTTCGATTCGGTTTTGAGTCCGTTCGATACGCGTTAGCTCTTTGGCCGCCCAGTACCGGGCGATCTCACTCAGTTTCATCCAGGACAGATGGTCATACTTTCTTTCGAGTCGCGTCACCGCTTCCTGAAAGATTCTTAGTCCCACCTCTTCGCCATTGAAGTAGATGCCGGTCCAGTGGCAAAGCATGAGCGCCGGCTCGCCTCGATCGATCACGTCGACCATGCGGCCGCCGGCCAGGTCGGGTGTAATGAAGCGATCGAGATCGCCACGGTTGGAGCAGTCCCAGCCACCTGTCCAGTCGCCAGTACACGCGATCAGGTTCACGATGCAGCGAGGATCGTCGGTATCGAGTCCCGACGCATACTCGACACGCGGTTGGACCGACGCCGATCCGCTGTCTTCCAGGTATTTGAAATAGTGCGGGATTTCGGCGTCGAAGACATCGCGAACGGCTTCGAACGCCGCCTGAGCCAATTCAGGCTTCGCGCCATTGCCAAAGCCGCCGGGCGTGGTGATTCCCTGACAGGGCAGGTCGACGTTCTTGAGAATTCGCAGCGCGTAGCTCAGGTAATTGGCCAATTCGTCGACCGACTTGCCCTCGGCCCAACGCCAGTTTTCCATGGTGCGCGAATTCACTTCGGACAAAGGATGCCCTGTTTTCGTGTCGATCACGCGCGTGTGCGTGACCATTTCAGGATGAATATCCCAATTGGGCAGCAGCCGCGTGCGCACTAAATCGAGGCTGGCTGCCATTTCCTTATGCGTCCATCCGGGTAGAACACGATCCAAGCGTCCGACACATGCCGGGTAAGGAACGACGCTATACTTGCCCTTCACGCCATGTTCGTCGCACCAGTCGACGAATTTGCGTACGAAGTCGTCGGGAATCTCCACCGGCATCTTTCGCCAATCGTGTTGATACCGTTCAGGCGCCAGGCGAGCAAATTGCGGGATTGCAAACCGATTCAGATTCACCAGGCATGTAGAGTCGTCGATGATGAACGACAGCGGCACGCGGGTGCGCGGGTTGAGAACTTCGACGCTGGCATCCTGGCTTGGCCGCTGCCCAGCAACTTGGGCGTGAGTGGCGGACGGTCGCACCGCAAGTGCGGCGCTCATCGCTGCGCCGGTTGCGCTTAAGAAACGGCGTCTGGAAATTGGCTGCATCGGGCAACGCTCTCCATCAAACGCCGCACGAACTGGCGCGCCTAGACTTCGAAGTTGAGAACTTGTAGCGTCGTGAAGGAGTTGCCGCCGCCGTCGACAAACGTGTCGACGTCCTCCTCGCCATTGAGCATACCGTTGTCGGCGACCGCAACGCCAGTTATTTCCAACGAATCTTTTTCATCGCCCAGGCTAATTCTCAGGTCGTCGCCAATCGCAATCGATGTGTTGTCGGCTCCTGTCAACAAGACAACCGAATCGTTGGTGCGGCCGGTTTGAATCGAGGCATCTTTACCAACGCGAATCCGAGCATTATCAAATCGAGATTCCACGTGGATGTTCGTGTCGCCGGTCTCCGCCGCGATCTTCAGATTGCCGTCGACGAGGATGGCGGCGTCGCCTGTGCGCGCAATCAGCTCGATGTCCATTGGCTGGCCATGATTCCCGATATTGATGGAGAGATCTTGCTCGAACTTCAACTTGGTGGCGTCGGCATCTGCTCGCAACTCGAGCGAATTGCCATGGCGCAGCGAATTGTCGCTATTGATGGTTGCATCGCCGTGGAAAGTGACGTTTGCCGATCCTGTCATGGCGCGAACGGCGATTTCATCGCCGACCAGATTGCTTGAGCTTCCTGAATCGATCAAGGCAGCACCGGCAAAGTCGATCGACGTTGCCGCATCCTTAGCTCGCACGCGAATATAATCGTCGTCGGTGCCGGTCATTCCGGCGAACGCGCCACCGAATTCAACGCGGGCAGATCCGTCGATCGCATCGATTAAGAGCTCATCTTTTCCCGAGGCGGTCGAAATGTCGACATCATCCATCAGGGAGATCAAGGCGTTGTCGGCCATTGCCTGCGCACGAACGCGGTCATTACCCGAGCCTGTAATGATGTTCACTTTGCCGTAGGCGAGCATCTGCGCGTTTTCGGTCAATGCTTCCAGGCGAATCGTGTCATGTCGATCACCGCCGTTGATAGTTAGATCGCCCTTGAGTTGAATGCGCGTGTCGTCGTCGTGGGCCGTGAAGACCGCGTTATCGTCGTCGCCGTCGAGTTGAACGAACGTATCGCCTTTTACCTTGACTCGAGCCGTGCCTCCTACGGCATCGAACATCACGCTGTCGTTGCCGCTGCCCATGATCGTGTGGAATCGCTGCTTGGCGACGACACCGAGCCCGTCGCCTTCAGAGTACACGTCGACCGTGTCGTCGCCCGTGCCAAGGTCGAGCGTAACGTCGCCCTTGATCTTGACTCGACTGCCGCCCGTTGCGGCAATGCGTACGCGATCGTCGCCTTCGTGACCGAAAACCTTCAACTGCTCCGGCAGAATCAGTCCGTCACCAGAGCCGGAATCGAGAACTAAAACGTCATCGCCGCCGCCCATCTTAAATTTAACCTTGCGTGTCACATTCGACACGGTCACCGAGTCTTGCCCGTTGACCGTGGTTGGAGCGCCTTGCGCCAGGCCGCGAATGACGAAGGAATCGCTGGTATCGCCGGCCGTAATTTCAACGGCATTATCGCGTCCATCGCCTTCGAGCTTGAGCTTGCCGTTAACGACGGCTACCGAGACGTCGCCAGCAAGCAACTCCCGCGACTCGAGTGATTCAAACCTCGCGAAGCGGCGGCGAGTTCGATTCACATTCGCTCGGCCGCGACCGTCGCACTTGGAAACTTTCGAGGTCGTGAAACGACCGAGCAGACCGCCCCAATTGGGATTGCGAAATGACATCAGAAGCCATCCTTCCAAGGAACGCGCGTGTTTACAAAAGGTGTCAATCGTGAGCGATTCGAGGTGCTTTCCGCCATGAAGGGGCTCGTCCCCAGGGTGACGAGCGGGCTTCCGAGCCGGCATGAGCTAGGTTGAGCGACGATCGTCTGGCGACCGTTGCCTGGGGAGATTGTGCTAATTACACCAATTATTAGTGTAAAGTGGATGGTTTGAGAGGTCTAGGGTGTTTTTGTTGGATATTTCTTTTCTGCGCATGCGAATCGGGCTACGATAGGCCACTGCACGCCGATCCTGTCCGCCTGAAGGAGATCTCATGGCTTCCGCCACCCTCCGAATCGCCGTTTGTTTTTCGTTCTTCGCACTGGCATTGCCAAGCTCTGGCGAAGAGTCTGCCGTCCACTTTAGCCGAGACATTCGGCCGATCCTTTCCGATAAGTGCTTTTTTTGCCATGGCCCGGATGAAAAAAAACGCGAGGCCGATCTGCGTCTCGATATCGAGTCGGCCGTTTTTGCTTCGCGAGACACGCCGCTGATCGTCCGCGGCGAGCCGGACAAGAGTGAATTGTTTCACCGTTTGGTAACGGAAGATGACGATGAGCGGATGCCGCCAACCGATTCGCGGAAGTCGCTCAGCGAAGCCGAGAAGTCGCTGATCCGGAAGTGGATTGAACAAGGCGCCACGTGGACAGGGCACTGGGCTTATGAACCGCTCCACCAGCCCGTAGTTCCGAGCCTTCCCGACCGCGACGACGCCGGCTTCCTGCGCGGCCCCATTGATCAGTTTGTGCTCGCGCGACTTCAAGGAGCTGATCTTCAACCGAACTCGGCTGCTGAACCACTCACGCTGGCGCGGCGTTTGTACTTCGATCTGCTCGGGCTGCCACCGAGTCCGAAAGAAGCGGCCGAGTTTGCGAGCGATCCATCATCGCAAGAATATGAGAAGCTCGTCGATAGGTTGTTAGCGAACGAGCATTTCGGCGAGCGCATGGCGCTTTACTGGCTCGACGTGGCACGCTATGCCGACAGTAACGGGTATCACGGCGACAATCCGCGCCAGATGTGGCTTTATCGAAACTATGTGATCGACGCGTTTAACAACAACATGCCATTTGATCAATTTACAATCGAACAGCTTGCTGGCGATCTGTTACCCGAGGCAGGGACACGCGGGTTAATCGCTTCGGCTTACAACCGGCTTTTGCAAACCACGCAAGAAGGCGGCGCGCAGGCAAAAGAATACGAAGCCAAATATGCCGCCGACCGAGTTCGCAACACGGCCAACGCTTGGCTGGGTACGACGATGGGATGCGTCGAATGTCATAATCATAAATACGATCCATTCACTCAGTCCGACTTTTACTCTTTCGCCGCATTCTTTTCCGACATCGAAGAGCCCGCGGTTGGTGGTCCTCCGCATGACAAAATCTACACGGATGCGGACCGCGCGAAAGTTCAAGAATACGACCAACAGTTGGCAGCCGTTCGAGCCGAGATTGCGTCGCAACTCGCAAGCATCGAGTATCGGGAGCCTACTACCGCTCCACAGCCTGAGGTTGAGTCGAGGTGTGAACTCGTTTGGATTGATGATGTCGCGCCCCAGGGCGCCTCGCTACAAGGTGATTCGCCATGGGATTTCGTATCTCTGCCGGATCACCCCGTGCTGAGCGGTGAGAAGTCCACGCGGCGCTCGGCGGAGGGACTCTCCCAGCATTTCTTTCTCAATGCAAACCCGCCGCTGGTAATTGGCGAGGGTGACACGCTTTTCGCCCACGTGTATGTCGATCCGAAGAACCCTCCGCAGAGCATCATGATGCAATTCAATGATGGCAGTTGGGAGCATCGGGTTTATTGGGGTGAGGATCGCATTCCTTTCGGAGCGGGTGGTAAGGAAAATCATTTGTCGCAAGGGCCATTGCCCGATGCAGGCGCATGGGTACGGCTCGAGGTGACGGCCTCGGCTGTTGGGCTGGCGCCGGGCGCTAAGCTCAATGGTTGGGCATTCACGCAGTTCGGCGGTACCGTCTATTGGGATAAAGCGGGGATTGTCACCAACACAGATCAAAACACACCCAAGTCGTTCGAGTCGCTGCTGGCTTGGGAAGCGTACGAAGCAAAACGCGAAAAATCCGATGTGCCGCAGTCGGTGCGCGAGGCAATTAAGAAAGCGGCTGGTGATCGTAGCGAGGCTCAACAGAAACAAGTTCGTGATCATTTTCTGGAACATGTTTATCCGCCGACCCGCGATGTTTTTGTGCCGCTGCATGTTCGGCTTACGGATATCGAAAAACAGAAGCAGGCTTTCGTGGCGTCGATTCCGGAACTGGTGGTCACAAAAACCAAGTCGAATCCGCGAACCGTGCGAGTTTTGGCGCGTGGGAACTGGCAAGACGAATCAGGTGAAGTCGTTACGCCTGCAATTCCCGAGTTTTTCGGAATGCTCGCCGTCAAAGATCGGCGAGCCAACCGGTTGGACTTGGCCCGCTGGATCGCCTCGGCCGACAATCCGCTCACGGCTCGGGTTTTTGTCAATCGCGTGTGGATGCTCTTCTTTGGCGCCGGCCTTTCGCCGAATGTGGACGACCTTGGTTCGCAGGGCACCCTGCCAACGCACCCCGACTTGCTCGATTGGCTCGCTGCCGACTTTATCGAGCACGGCTGGGACGTAAAGCGGCTTGTCAAACAGATCGTCATGTCGGGAACCTACCGGCAGTCGTCGAAGGCGTCGCCCGAAATGCGCGCGCGTGACCCTTATAATCATCTCTTGGCGCGGCAGGGACGGTGGCGGCTTGACGCGGAAATGGTTCGCGATCAGGCGTTGCAGGTGAGCGGTCTGCTCGTTCCACAGATTGGCGGTCCCTCCGTCAAGCCTTATCAACCCGCTGGTTATTGGTCTCACTTGAAATTCCCGAATCGCAGTTGGACTCACGATTCGGGCGAAAGCCAGTACCGCCGTGGGCTCTACACTTGGTGGCAGCGTACCTTTCTGCACCCATCGCTCATGGCATTCGACGCGCCCAGCCGCGAGGAGTGTGTCGCCCGCCGCGATCGCTCCAATACGCCGCTTCAGGCATTGGTGTTGTTGAACGACCCGACCTATGTCGAAGCGGCCCGCAAACTCGCGGAGCGAGTCATTCGGGAAGGCGGTTCAAACTACGAAGATCGTGTTCGCTTTGTCTGGCGATTGCTCACTTCGCGCGAGCCTTCGGACGAGGAGATTCAAGTCTTTGCCGCACTCCATCGAAGCCAACATGCGGAGTATGTTGCCGACAAGTCTTTGGCGGATCAATTGCTCAGTGTGGGCCTCGCGCCGCGCGATGCGACCGTCGACTCAGCGGAGTTGGCCGCCTGGACCGATGTCGCGCGAGCGGCGTTGAGTCTACACGAAGCGATCACGCGTTATTAAGTTGGCCAAATTTGAGTTGAATGCGTATATGCTCTACGAAATCCCAGCCAATCGGGCGAAAACATATGTATGACTACAATCCGCATCTGCTGCCGCAAACACGTCGATCGTTTCTCGGAGCCGGCACACGTGGGATCGGTGCTCTGGCGCTCACTTCGTTGCTCGATCCTAAGTTGCTCTGCGCGGCAAAAGCGGAAGCGACCGCGGAAAGAATTCCCGGTGTTCTCAGTCCGCTGCATTTCGCACCCAAAGCAAAACGTATCATTCATTTGTACCAGGCCGGTGGGCCGAGCCATCTCGAAAGTTTTGACTACAAGCCAACGCTTGCCAAGCTCGATGGGCAGCCCATGCCCGAGGAGGTTACGAAGGGCCAACCCATTGCGCAGTTGCAGGGCCGGGCGC
>JAGQOS010000172.1 GCA_020427265.1 Planctomycetales bacterium | reverse complement strand
AGAAGCGTTTTTGAGCGAGGCGATGCGTCGTAATCAGTTTTCGGTTTTCAGTAGTCAGTAATCAGTAATCAGTTTTGTTTTCTTTGTTTTTGAAAGGAGCGATGGATGGTTAACAGCACGCAAGCACTCGATGCGACGTTTTTCGAGCAGCTCGAAGAACTCGGCGGCAGCGAACCGATTCGACGTGGCGGCGCTTTCGAGCGCAGCGGCCGGCAACGGTTCAACACCCAACGGCGCTACGCTCGTGGCAAGAGCGGCTGGTCGGCCGGCGGCGCGCACCAGCGCAGCGGCAAGAAGCGGCACGCGTGAGGCGGGATGGTGGAATTCGGCTTTCGTCTCGCGGAATTCCCGATTCGGCACGGTTGGAACTTTGACTTTTGATTTTGGTTTTTGAGCGGGGGATTTCCCCCACGGAGATTTGCACATGCTACCCAGCGACAACTTGACTTCCCCGGACTTCATCGAAGCTTGCGCCGTCGTCGGCTAGCGCTTTTGCTCGAAGCATTGCGCTTGCGGATCGCCGTCGCGGTCAGGCCCTGCCTGCCGTGCGCGATTGGCAAGAACGCTCTGCGAGTGAAGGTGCGTGTCTAGCCGCGCGTCTGATCGCGCCGTTGGCGCGTAAGACCGCATGCCAGAGGAGGAATTACGCCATGAGTACGGCTCGAGCGAAGCGACGGCTGCGTAAAAACGCCTCGACAGGCCCCAACAGGACCTGGCGTGGAGCGGGGGAAGGCTTGGCGACTCGGCCCGCCAGGGGCCGTAGCGAGGGCCGCTTGCGGCTTGGAACCAAGTAGTTGCTATGGATCTAGCAGGTGATTAACTTAAAAGTTGGAGGATTTTCGACTTGATTTTCCCCTTGGCCTGGCAGCCTGCTGCGGCAGACGCTCAGGACAGGAGCGAACCAAATACTCGCCATGGACAACGGGAGTGATTAACTTAGAAATTGGAGGATTTTCGACTTTTTGCCACCGTTGGCCGCTCTCGAAGCGGTGATTCGTACCGGGAAACGATCCCCAATTAGGAATTTTGTGATGGATATTCGCACCTCTCAACACGCGCTGCAGTTGACCTTGGCCTGCTGCCTGAGCACCGGATTGGCCCGGGCCGCCACGTTCGACGTGCATCATTGGCCCGACCAGACGCTCGTCGGCCAGATCGATTCGTTCGCCACCGCGCAGACCGGGCAGCAGTACTACAACTACTCGAGCTCCTCGGGGCACCCGGCCGACGTGAACGTGGCCGATTCGCATGTGAACTTCTGGCTGCACGAGAACACGGCCACGCCGGGTGTTTACTCGCTGGGCGTGATCTTCGGGGCCGACAACACGCCGGCCGGCTCGCGAACGGCCCGGATGTTCGTGCGGGTGCTCGACAGTGCGACCGCATCGACGTTCGAGTTCATCGACGACCCGAACGCGGCAAACGACCAGATCGCCGAGATCGCGCCGGAGAACTGGGAAACGACGTTCACGTACGACTCGAACAGCGACGGGTTCGTGCTGGGCAACCTGAGCGGTTCGAACTGGACGATCGCCCTGCGAGCCGAATCGGTGGTAGGGGCCGACAGCCTGTTCGCCGCCAGCAACCAGGTGGGCGGTTTTACCGACGACCTGACGCTCAACTTTCTCGATCAGTACCGGATCACGCCGGCCGGCTCGACGGCCTCGGGTGAGCCGCTGATCTACACGCCGGAACCGACCAGCGGAGTCACGCTCTGCGGGCTGATGGCGACGATCGTCGCCCTCAACCCGCGCGGCGTGCGATCGAGGCGCGACCGCCTCGACCGTCCGTCCCGCACCCTCATGACACTTTTTATCTAAACGATTTGCAGGAGAACCCCATGCGACTTAACCAACCTCAACACTTCACGGAACTCGCGAACATGAACACCCAAAGCACACGCAACAGGAGAAACGTCATGATGACTTCCCGCTCACACACTCGCCGTCCCCAGGTTTTGTTTGCGATGACAGCAGCCTTGCTGGCGCTTGTGTGCAACTCGGCAGACGCGGTAACGACAAGCTACGCCGACGCCGTGTTGGCCGACAGCCCGGTGCTCTACTATCGGTTGGGCGAACTTGCCGGCACGACAGCCATCAACTCCGAAGGAACGGCGAGCCGCGACGGCACGTATACCAGCGGCCCATCGCTCTTGCAGGCGGGACCGGCGAGCGGCGACGGCTTTCTTAACTTCGGCCCGAGCAACTATGCCGCCGGCTTCGGGTCGGGGTATGTCGCCATTCCGGCCGGTAATCTGCCGACCGGCAGCTCGGCGAGAACGTATGAGTTCTTCTTCAATGCCGACGGAGGCGGCGCAGGGCAGGCGGCCTTCAGTTACGGCGTGAATCTGAGCGGTCAACGCGTCAACGTCACGGCGAACAACAGTTCGGTCGCCGTCGCGGTCAACGGCCATAACTACGGCACGAACAGCCTGAGCCTTTCCGGCTGGAATCATCTGGCGATCACCCTGCCGGCCGGAGGCAGTTCGAACGACTTCAACTTCTACCTCAACGGGGCTTTGGTCGGCGGCCTGACAGATCTGGCTGGCGCCGATACGGCCATGAACACGCAAGACAGCATCGGCCAAGTTGGCGGAAACGTATTCGGCGGCTCCTACCTCGGCCTGATCGACGAATTCGCCGTCTACAACACCGACTTGAGCGCCGCTCAGATTCAGAATCACTTCAACATCGCCCAAGCGTTGCTGACACCCGAACCCTCGACGCTGCTGCTGGCCGGCATGGGGCTGGTCGGATTGTGCCTGCGACGACGCGTACGACATGCGAGCCGCAACACTCTCTCGGCCCTGGTACTTTGCCTGCTAGTGCTCCAAGGAGGAAATGCAAACGCTGCGATCGCGTTGCTCGATGATCATTTCGACAACGGCGTCGTCGGCAGCGGCGGCACGAACGGCGGTTTCACAGTCGCCACAAACGGGGCGGGCGGCTCCGGCACGGCAAGCGAGGCGGGAACGATTGTCGACGCTTCGACCACAGGCGGTGCGAACGACAATAGCGGAATTGTCAGCAGCAACTCGTTCAACATTCACAACGGGTATACCGAAGTGATCGCCACATGGGTCGTCGCCAGCGCCGATAACCCGGAAGCCAACGGCATCAACCTGACGCTGCAAGACAATCCCGTCTGGTATGGCGCTGCCGGCGGCGATCCTCATCTGCGGTTTCAATTCGACCGTTCGAACGACAGCACGTTTTACCTGGTCGCCGACAATGGCTCGTCGACAACGGATCTGACGAGCGACGTCTTCACGATGAGCGAGTTGACCGACGGCTTCACGCTAACGGTCTCGCTCACGAACGAAGGCTGGTCGTACACGAGCACGGGGCTGGCCAGCCTGGCCGACGGCTCGGGGCTTTGGGACGCGACCTACAACCTCGACACGCTTTTCGACACAACGACCCACGTCGCCGGCTTCATTCAAACCGGCGGGGCCGGCAACGTCACGATCTCGTTCGATCAGATCAGTGTCGTTGGCCAAGTTCCCGAACCCTCGACGCTGCTGCTGGCCGGCCTGGGCCTTGTCGGTATGTGCGTGCGTCGCAAACAAGACAACGCTTCTTCTCGCTTCTCTTCCGTCTCTTCTCAACTCACTTCGTTCGCTGGGAGCCCGATCATGAACACCGTTAAGTCACTGTCCGTCGCCTTGTTTGCCATCATTCTCGCCGCTTCGATTTCCGCCCGGGCCAACGCGGCCATGGTCAACTTCTGGGACTTCGACGATTTGGCCGGCACGACGGCTACCGATCAAGGAACGGGCGGCAACAACGGCACGCTCAACGGCAACCCGCAATGGGTGACCAACGGATTGCCCTCGGTGTTGCCGAGCTATCCGAACCTGTCGGCCCTGGAGTTCGACGGCACGGGCGACTGGGTGCAGGCGAACGGCTACTCGGGCATTACCGGCACGAACGCACGAACCGTTTCGGCGTGGATCAAAACGTCGCTTGTTAACGACGCGATCGTCACGTGGGGCAGCAACGCGGCCGGTCAGAAGTATGTCGTCCGGGTAAACGATACCGGCGCCAACGGCACAGTCGGCGGGTTGCGATTGGAAGTGAATGGCGGCTATCAGATCGGCTCGACCGTGCTGAACGACGATCAATGGCACCACATCGCTCTTACTTGGGAAGACGACGGCACGCCGAACGTGACCGACACGCTGCTCTATGTCGACGGCGTGCTGGAGACAATTTCCGGTTCGCTTGGGCAATCGATCAATACGGGCTCGGCCAACGATTTGCGGATCGGCAGCGACTCGATGACGGCGGG
This sequence comes from Planctomycetales bacterium, assembly GCA_020427265.1. Classification (GTDB taxonomy): domain Bacteria; phylum Planctomycetota; class Planctomycetia; order Pirellulales; family JAGQOS01; genus JAGQOS01. The sequence goes on along the minus strand of JAGQOS010000172.1, from coordinate 4,836 downwards.
TCGCGAATGGGTCGGTCGCTTGGACGAAGTGGCGATCTTCAACGTCGCCCTCGATCAGTCGTTCATCACGCTGCTGGCGCAAACGGGTATTCCGGTACCGGAACCTTCGACCGCCTTGCTGCTGAGCTTCGGTTTGATCGCCGCCGCTGCACGCCGTCGCCGGGTGAACGCCAAAGTGCTCGCCGCCATGTTGCTCGTGGCCGCCATGGGCTTCGCCCCCACGGCTCACGCCGGTCTGGTCGGTTACTGGCAGTTCGGCGAAGGCGCCGGCACGACCACGGCCGACAGCAGCGTCAGTGGCAACAGCGGTTTGTTTGCTGGTAACCCGCAATGGTCGACCGACACGCCGGGTAATTTCCTGGGCGCCAACCCGAACGAATACTCGCTCGACTTCGATGGCACGGGCGACGAGGTTGGCATTACCGGCTACAAGGGTGTGACCGGAACGGCCAGCCGCACGGTCGCCGCCTGGATCAAGACAGCGATCAACGACCCGAACCAGGACATGACGATCGCCTCGTGGGGGGCCAACACGACGACCAACAAATGGACGTTCCGTGTGCAAGACGACAACGGCACGGCCGGTGCGCTTCGCGTGGAAGTAAACGGCGGCTACCGCGTCGGTAGCACGGTGATTGCCGACGGCGAATGGCATCATGTCGCCGCCGTGCTCGTCGACGACGGTTCGCCGAACACGAACGAGATCCTGCTCTACGTCGATGGCGTGCTGGAGACCAACAGCGCGACCGGAGCCAGCGCCATTAACACGGCGAGCACGGCCGACGTGCGGATCGGCCAAGACTTCTCAAACCGCCGCTGGAACGGCTGGATCGACGAAGTGCGAATCTACGATCATGCCCTGTCGGCCAGCGAAATCTTCGGCCTGACCGTACCGGTGCCGGAACCTTCGACCGCCGCGTTGTTGGGACTCGGCCTGGTTGGCTTCGCCGTGCGTCGTCGCCGCCGGGCACTCGCGGCCGCAATGCTATCGTTCGCCCTGTTTGCAATGCCGGCGACATCCTTTGCCATTGTCATTCCTGATCCGGGTTTGAATCCGAACCTGATCGTGTGGTTCAAGGCCGATGACCTGGGCTTGAGCAACGGCGCTGGCGTGCCGACGCTTGTCGATCGCACGTCGACCGGTAGCGGCATTGGCGATAACACAAGCCAGGATGCGGGACTCTCGGACGGCGGCCCGACCTACATCGCCAGCAGCCTCAACGGCCTGGGCGGCATCGACTTCGGCGGCGCCGGCGGATACACGTATAGTGGCGCGCTGGGCATTGGCAGCGGGTCGACAGCGGCCTTCACGATGTTCGTCGTGGGTAACGTCGATGGCAACAAGGGTGTTGAGCAACGCGGCCTGCAAATCGGTGATGGCCCGGCCGGCGAAGGCGTGGCGGCGGATCTGACGTCGGCCGGTTTTCGCTTCAACAACGGTAATCGCCTCTTTGCCAACGATAAGTTCGACGATCCGGGCAATAACGACTTCCATCTCGGCGTTTGGCGAATGGACGCCGGCGACACGTATAGCCAAGCGTTCTACGCCCTCGACGGAGTCGCGGCGACACAAACCAGCGTTGGTAGCGGCGGAACCTCGCTTAGCTACGACGACGTCGGGTTCACGGTCGGTCGCGGTACAAGCACGGGCGGCGCCGCGGCATCGTTCTGGACGGGCAACATGTCGGAGTTCCTTATCTTCAATCGGGCATTGACCGACGAAGAAGTCAACCTGGTAGGCGCTTACCTCGAAATCACCTACGGTCTCGACACGGCTTACGTCAATACGCTGCCTGAACCGTCGACTGCCGTGCTGCTCGGTCTGGGCTTGGTTGGATTCTTCGCCCGCCGCCGTCGTGCCACGGGATTGGTTGCTCTGCTCGTCGCAATGACCTGCATCGCCTCGCCGGCGACGGCCGCCACGGTCATCCTCGAATACGACGCCACGGCCGATACCGACGCCGATACAACATGGGAAGATACCGTGCAGTCGCTCAATCCGGGCACGTTCGATTGGGCGTTGACCGGCCCGACGCGCACAACGGTTGGCATTCCGCAACTCGGTTTCTCGCATGCATACACGTTTGCCTCGGGAAATACGGCTGCGATGGCGAGCCTCGATGGTGGAACGGGCAATCCGACCGACGAGGATGCCACGCTCGAGTTCTGGTTCCGTCCCAACGATCTGAGCGGCACCGAAGTGCTCTGGGAGATGGGTGGAGCGACCGATGGCTCGTCGCTCACACTCAACGGCAGCACACTGCAATTCATCGCCAAGGACGGCGGCGCGGACGGTGTCGTGACCACCGACCTGACGGCTCAAGACGTGTTCGGTTGGTACCACGCAGCCGTGACGATCGACATTTCGACCGACACGCTTTCGATGTACCTGAATGGCACGCTCAGCGATCAACAGAGCCTGAATGGGGCCGTGGACTGGGCCGGCGCCGACGCGACGGGACTCGGCAGCAAAAACACGGTGGTCGGCGGCAATACCGGAAGCCTCGGCACGATCGACGGCTACACGACCTTCCTCGGCGACATCGCGATTCATCGATACTACCGCGAGACTCTCACGGGTATCGAAATCGCCGGTCTGTTCAATCAGCACGTGATCCCCGAACCGTCGACCGCTTTGTTGCTAGGCCTGGGCCTGGTTGGTTTGGCCGCGCGTCGCCGTCGCCATGCTGCCAAGGCCATCGTTCCGATCGCCGCTGTGGCTTGCAGCCTGTTCGCTTCGTCGGCTCAGGCCGCCTACATCATCGACCTGAACCAGGCGACCGCCCTGTTCGACTCGAACATCGACGGCCAAGGACAGATCAACGTGGCCGACCCGGGTGCGGGCAACGCCAATGGGTTGACCTTCCACGTGAGCTTCACGCCCAGTGCCGCGGATATCGCTTCGGCCTCGACGGCCGTGAATCTGATCGACGTCGGTGGCAGCTCAAACGGCACGGGCCTGTACCTGGTCGGCGGCGAGTTGTTCTTCATCAGCAAAATGAACGGCGCTCCGGCCGACGTATACAGCACCGCTTCGAACGATCTGGACTTCAGCTCCGGCAACAGCATGATCGGCGCGAAGAGCAGCTACGGAACGCTGTCGGCCGGCGTTGAGTACACGGTGGCCGCCATGTACGACCCGCTGAACGTTGGCAACGAAAGCCTGACTCTGGCCGTGATGAGCGACCTGAGCCCGCAACTGACGACCGACGTGTTCAGCCTGACCGGTGTCGGTGCGAAGAACAATTGGAGCGGCGACGACTCGGTTACGTTCTTGATCGGCGGCAGCTCCGGCGGTGCGACCAGCAACATTGGTTCCGACATCTTCAACCAGACCGACATCCTCGGCAACCCGTTCACCGGCATCGTCGGCCGCGGCTTCTACTTCAACGCTCAGGCGAACCTGGTGGCGATCCCCGAACCTTCGACCGCGTTGTTGCTCGGCGCGGGCCTGCTTGGCTTGGTTGCACGTCGCCGACGTTCTGGCAAGGCCCTTGCGTCGCTTGCTTTGGTTGCTTGCGTGGCTGTCCCGTCGTTTACCGAGGCTGGAACCATCGTATGGGTAGAAGACCAGTCGGCGCTGCTTTTCGACTCGAACGTCCAAGGTCAGGGAAGCATTAACGTGAGCGACCCCGGTGCGGGAAACGTCAACGGCCTGACGTTCAACGTTACGTTCACTCCGAGTGCGGCCGATATCGCGTCGTCATCCACTGCCATCGTCCTGATCGAAACGGGTGGCACGTCGAACGGAACGGGCTTGTTCCTGCTGGGCGGCGAAGTCTTCTTCGTAAGCAAGATGAACGGCGGACCAGGCGACCTTTACGACCCATCTGGCAACGATTTCGACTTCGCGTCGGGCAATAATCTGGTTGGCATGAAAAGCACGTTTGGCGCCCTCACAGCAGGCACGGAGTACACGGTAGCAGCTATCTACGATCCGCTTAGCGGCTCGCCCAGCGTTACCATTGGCGTCGACCCGGCCGACGCGCAGCTTCACAGCGACACGTTTGCCCTAGCCGGCGTTGGCGTCAAGAACAATTGGAGCGGCGACGATAACGTGACTTCGCTCATTGGCGACGCTTCGGTCGCCGCAGGAAACAATTCGGCCGGCCATTTCTTTAACGAAGTCGACGTGCGAGCTAACGACTTCGCCGGAATCGTTGGCCAGGGCCTGTATTGGAATTCGCAGGCTGTGCTCGTGGCCGTTCCCGAGCCTTCGACCGCGCTGTTGCTCGGTTTGGGGTTGGTTGGCATGGTTGCCCGCCGACGTCGCTCGTAGCTCGGCGAGGCTGACTGACCAGCTCGCGAATCGTTCGCATCCATCATTTCAAAAATTTTTGCATCGCTTTTTCACAACACATCACACCATTCTCAAATTCGACAAGGAGTTTGCACATGACTCGCACAACGACCACCTCGACCGTTTTCGCCGCCCTCTTCGCGTTCGCTTCGTTCAGCCTACTTGCCAGTTCGGCGCATGCCATCTCCATCGACACGCCCATCTTCTCCCAGAGCACGTTCGATGCGGGACTTTCCGGCTGGACCTTCCCCGGTGGAATCGGCGTGCAGGGCGCTAACGATCCCGATGGCCAAAGCGCCATGAACTCGGGTTTTAGCGGGCAGTCGACGTTCATGTGGATCGACTCGGGCGCCACGATCCAACCCGGTGCCACCTACTACTACCAGGTCGATTACCGTTTGGAAGAAGCGTTTAATGACGGCAACTGGGTCGACGGTGTCGGCGACAACGATCGGCCGATCTCGCAACGGCTCCGGTACACGTCGGGCGGCGCGAACATCTTTGATCAAACCGTTACGGTTACCGCAGCAGCGAGC
>JAGQOS010000171.1 GCA_020427265.1 Planctomycetales bacterium | reverse complement strand
CACTTCGACGGACGGAAATACTTCGACACCTTCGTTGCCTGGAATGTGCGTGATCCGTAATCGGTAGACGGCGCCAATCATCATCCCGGCCACAACATTCGACGGCCGGCCGGCGGTAAAACCGCCCTCTCGCGCGAGCGAGACCCGCGCCCCGCGGGGCGCGATGATCTCGACCGGCTGAAAATATCCTGACAATGGCCCGCCCTGCTTCAACTTCAGATTGCCAATCGCTCCCGGTGGTAGCACGCCCGCGTGCTGAAAGTGAAGCTTGGGTTCTTGTCCCTGCAGGCTTGACGCAGGCAGGAACAGGGCGAACGCCAAGCTCAGCACCATTACCGAGGCTGAAGCCGCCGTTGCAAGCAAGCGGCGTTGAAGGCGAACCATTGTCATGAATGGACTCGTAACTGGTGAACACTCGATGCGAAACCCTATTTGACGATCTCGTTCTTGTTCCACCAGGGATTGAAGAACATACCGTTGCGCGGCGCGACCCGTTCGGTGATGCGAACACGATTGACCGGCTTGGGATAGCTCATGCCAGGCTTTTGCCGCACGTCGATACGCATCGTGTCGGTCGGCTCAGGCATGTGAACATGTGTGCGATTCTTCATGACGTGCTTCTGCAAGCCAGCAGGAACACCCAAGGGAATGTGCGGCGGGCCGGGCAAACCGATCGGAGTTCCCGACATCGGCATGCCCCATTGCGGCGCGGTTACGCCGGAAACATGCGGCGGCGCGGCGACGGGAAGCTGACTGCTCGTGGGCACGCCGTACGGAGCACCGTAGCCGCTGGCCATGGCCGACGACATAGCGATCGGCGCTCCCGGGGCCGCTTCGTTGTAGCCGATCGGCAGAACACTCTCACCGTCGGCGCCGGCTTCGAAACCGCCTTCGGTGCCGGGTACTTCCAAGTCTTTATTACCCAAGCGGACAATCGCCATGATTGCGCCGCGACGGTCCGCCTCGACGATGGGATCGACACCGGGATCGAGTCGGGTGCTGACTAGCGTTTCGACGCCGGCGAGCGCCAACGCTTGGAATTCAGGATCGGGTAAGTAGATGACCTTGGTCACAAAGTTGCCACTTTGCACCTGGTCGAAGTCTTCCTCGGTGAATTGCACGGGAATTGCGTTGTGCGCGAGGAATGCGTCAGTTCTTGGAGTAGTGGGGCCAACTTCCAGAGTCGGGTAGAGTTCCACTCCGGGCCGCCCGGGAACGTTGGTCAGCTTCAGCCGATAAATCGCTCCCTGAGCGAAATTTTGTCGGCCAGGGGCGATCAGCGGCTCGGAATCGAACAGTCCGGCCTGGCTGATGTCCCAATTCACGGCCATTCCATCCGGGCCAATGAACGCAACTTGCGACGACGAATTGCGCGGAATCGGAAAGCCTGGCCCACAACCGGGGGCGCCCATGCCGGCATCGCCTCCTGCGCCCATCATCATGACACCGGGACCGGGTCCGCCGACTCCGGGGCCAGGTTCCATCAGCCGTTGGGCTGGCGGCAGGTTGTGATCCTTATACGTACTACAGCCAATTGCTGTTAGGAGAGCTGCCAACAGGCAACCGCACCAGGATAGGCGAGCTTTCATCGCATCATCTTCCCGTTGTTTGAATTGTCTGGACCGACTGCCTACGACTCTCGTAGAATGCGTGGGCCTCTGCCGTGTTAAGTTCGACCTAACGCAACCCATATCTTTGATAAAACCGGCAAAACCGTTAAATGATTTCCAAATTACCGTGTTTGCCAGCGATCCGACTGCTCCTTGCTGTCGTTGCTTGCGCGATGGGAAACGCGTTATTGCGGCCATTTTCCGCTCAGGCGCAGGAGATCTCGGCCCCCGGCGGCACGCGCGAAGGTGATCGTCTCATTGCCGAAGCGACAGAACGATTCGCTAAACACGCCAGCGTGCGCGCGCTGATTCATACCGAAGTCGATGTTTGGGGGCATCGTTTTACCGGCAAGGGACGCTACTTGCTCACGCGCCGCGAAGGCGATGAGTTGTCGCGGTTGGAACTGGAATTGGAATTGCGAGCCAATGCGAAGTCTACACAAGGCAGAACGACGAAATTGCTCGAAGTGAACGACGGCCGATACCTGTGGCGGGAACGCACCGATGGCGAATCACGCGAAGCGGAGCGAATTGATCTGGCCCGCGCCGGGGCTGCCGCTACAAATCGTGAAGTGGCCAACTCCTGGTCCGTCGAACCTTTCGCGCTACAAGGCGGCCTGGAAACGATGCTGGAGGCGTTGCGGAAGAATTTCGAATTCTCGAAGGTCGCCGCGAGCCGCATCGACAATGTGCCCGTGCTTCGCACCATCGGACATTGGCGACCGGAATGTTTGGCCGAGATCTTGTCAGACGACAAGATTACCGCAAGCAACGCGTCGAAGAAGGCGCCGAAGCATTTGCCTCGCGAAGTTTCTGTGACTCTCGGCCGCGATGATCTGTTTCCTTACGAAGTTGATTTTCGTGCGGGTGATCAGGGCGGGGCAGGGGAGAGGAACGAGTTGACGGAAACATCGATTCGCTACCGTTTCTACGAAGTTGTTCTGGGCGTGGAGATCGACCCTCGCTATTACGTCTACAAACCGGGCGATATTATCGTCGAAGACGTAACCGATAAGTTCCTGAAGCAGCGGAAGTAGCTCGCCGGCCAAACGGATCGTATGGGTCTGCGCCGAGTTTTGCCGTCGGCGCTAGACAGCCCGCCGCCCGCGCGGTTCAATAGGGCTACTCGAACTGAACTAGCCCCTGAGGAGTTGCCGGCGGTGACGCGTATTTTTTTTACCCTAGCGATCTTCGCGCTCGTCATGGTTGTCGCCGCGCTAACGTTGGGACTGACGATTCCGGACCTTTATGCCGACGATGTTCCGGCATCGACATTGCATTGGGCGACGACCCATCGGCTGACCGGCGTTGCGGCCGCGATCTCGGTCGTGTTCGTTAACAGTGTTGTCGTGACGTATTTCGTGGGCACGAGCCGCTGGTGCAAAGAGGTCTGCGAAACTTACTCGCTGGATCGTCAATGGATCGTCAAGAGTGCGGCAATCAAACACCGCACGTTCCCGTGGGCGCTTGGCGGCATGCTCTTAGCCGTGGCCATGGCGGCTTTTGGCGCAGCGGCCGACCCGGGAACCGGACGTCCGACGGCAAGCGAGTGGGCCGAGTACCATCGCTTCTTCTCAATCCTCGGCCTCGGATTGCTGGCCTTTGGATTCTTTCGCGAGTGGCGAAACATTTCGGCAAACCATCGCATCATCGATCAGGTGATGGCCGAGGTCGGACGGATCCGCACCGAAAAGGGCCTCGACAATCAACCGCAAAAACAGGCCGTTTCCCCATAGCACGAGGCGAGTGCATGAAGGCCGTCGTTCAGCGCGTTAGCTCGGCGCATGTGACTGTCGAAGGTCGGGTGGTTGGCGCTATAGAAGCCGGATTGGTCGTGCTGTTGGGTGTGGCCCACGGCGATACGAGCGCCGAGGCGCAGCGATTGGCCGAAAAGATTTGCCACCTTCGCATCTTTGCCGATGAGCAAGACAAGATGAATCTTTCGCTGCTCGATACGGGCGGCGCGATGCTCGTCGTTAGCCAGTTCACACTGCTCGGTGATTGCCGCAAAGGGCGTCGGCCCAGCTTCGTCGCCGCGGCTGAACCGGAAATTGCCAAATCGCTATACGAAGAGTTCGTCGAATACTGTCAGCAACAAGGCATTGCCACGGCCACCGGAACCTTCCGCGCGATGATGGATGTTTCCCTAGTCAACGAAGGCCCGGTGACAATGCTGTTGGATACAGCGGAGTGGTAATACTGCCGCGTGTCACAGCGTGCGAATGATCTTGGGCCCAACCACCCAGCAGGCTAACAGCGCCGATAGAACGGCCGTGCGGAAGAACATTTCGCGCAGCGTGAATCGTCCCGTCAGGCGATCGAGGCAGCGTGGCTTCGTGCGCCGAAAAAACCATGCCGCACTGACGCCTGCGCCAAGCGCGCCTAGGAATCCGGCCATCGCGATTTCTGCGTATGTCCAAAGCATGAATATATCCTCGTGCGTTGTCCATGTGGCCCAAAGTCCTGTAATTGCGCCGCCAAGTATTGCCGATTGAAAGCTATATCGACTCAGAAAGAGGCACCACGTAGCAATCGCCGCCGATACGTGAACTGCGATACCGAAACCTGCGGCGAATCCCATGCCAAACAGGAACCCGGCGACGCCTTCGAAAAGCATTCCGAAGACGCCACCCGCCAGGCATGTGCCCATATACGCGAACAGCCAAATTCCAACGACAAAAGCTCGCGGTTCAATGCGATTGTCGAGCGGCGGATCCGCGGCGACGGCTTCCGCGTGGGTGCGATCCTTGTTTGTCGGCATTCGTCAGTTCATTTTCCAACTGCTAATGGACGAGGCGCCTATTTCAGCCGTTCCCGAAAAAACGCGTCCATGTCAGCGACCATTTGGTTGAGCCAGGCGACCTGATTCCAGCAGCCATGCTTGCCGTCTTGGTAGACCTTGATGTCGGTAAACACGCCCAGCGCTTTGAGCTTCTCGCGCGAAGGGGCGTTTCGTTCGGGACGGTCGTGCTTGCCGACCATGAACAAGATCGGCGGATCGTCCGACGAGATGTGCTCGTGCGCGTCGGCCAGCTTGTACAGAGCGGGATCCTCGTCGACCGTCTTTCCGAGCCAGACGTTGCTGTTCGACTTCGGCCCGCCGGTGCGCGAACGCTCGGCGACCATGCCGGTGAGCATTTCCATAGGACCTGCCATGACAATCGCGGCCTGCAGCTTGGACGAAACACCGGCGGCGCCACCTTCGCCCTGCAATTCGGCAACGTCGTGCGCTGTGGCCATGAGTCCGACAAGATGTCCTCCGGCGGAGCCGCCGACCGCGCCAATACGCTTTGAATCGATGCCCAGTCGTTCCGCATTGGCGCGAAGAAACCTCACGGCCGCGTTGCAATCGTGAATCGCGGCAGGAAACTTCGCCTCGCCGCCCAAACGGTATTCGATCGCCGCCGCCACGTAACCCCGTTTCGCCAGTTCGATCGCCAAAGCGCGAAACTTTGTCTTATCACCTTTGAGCCAACCGCCGCCATGTACAACGACGATACAGGGCAGGGGGGCGGACGGTGTGTCCTTTACTGGCCTGATGATGTCCATCAACAAGCGACGATCACCGTAACGGGCGTATTCAACATCCAACTCGATGGCAACGCCGCTGGGAACTGCCGTTGACGGACGACTTGCATAGTCGGGTTGATTTTCGTCGGATGTGGGTGGATGCGGCGAGCGTCCGGAAACGAGCATCGCTTGGCGATACAGTCCGCCAAATCCAGTAATGTAGAGTGATTGCATCGTACTATCGCCAAACGCGCAGTTGATTGGCCGGGTAGGGCAGGGGATCTTGTGCCGAAGTGCGCCACTTGGCGACCAGATCCAAACGTCGGTCGCTCCGGTGCAGTAAACGTTGCCCGCGCGGTCAATGGTCATGCCATCGGCGCCAAGTGCTTCGCCATCGTCCATCGTAGCGAACAGCCTTCCGTTCGCCGTCTTTCCAGGCTCGACAACGTCGTACGTCCATATCTCCTTCGGCTTGTAGGCTGCGACGTACAGCGTCGTTTCGTCGGGCGAGAGTGTAATGCCGTTTGGCGTCACGATTTTGCTAACCGCCGTGGAAACTTCGCCTGTCGGCGCGATGTAGGCGACTTCTCCTTCTCCGGTGAGCGTGACGTAAACACCGCCGTCGTGATCGACCACCAAATCGTTTGGCCGCGCCGGATTTGCATCGCCGAGCTTAGCGAGCGTGACTTTTTCTTTTCCTTGCAATGTGGCGATTGCAGCGCCGGCGTTGTCGGAAAGATAAAGCCGGCCAAGATTGAAATACGTAGCCGAGATCCGCCCGGCATCGCCATGTACGAGAAACAACTTCTTTTGAGCCGGCGAATAGCCCAAGAGCTTGCCCGCCTTGACATCCGGAATGTACAAACGGCCTCCGCCGTCCCAGGCCGGTCCATCGGCCAAGCCGAAGTCCGTGGAAATCGTTTCCAAACGTGAAGACCCGTCGACAAGCGATTCGGCGGCAAACAAGGGATGAGCGGCCAAGACAACCAAAGCGAAATACGCGCAACGCATGTTGATTCCTCGTTGAGATAGCAGAATTGAACAACTCACTGGTCGCCGATCCGGCGTGTCCGATATTGTAGCGCGTGCGGATAGGGCAGGGAAAGCACCTGGCCGACGAGCGAGCGGCAATGCGGGAATGGATCGTTGGCGAATTGCGGAGTCGGATGCAGCGTTTCCACGGTTTCGCTTAGCAATATTTGAAAATGTCGGAGCCATTGGGCTAGACTTATTCGCATGCAAACTTACATGGAATGGCGCGAACAATGAAAAGCTGCTTGAAGCTGTGCCTGATCTTGTCGGTCGTTTGCCCGGTGTTGTCCCGCGGCGAGGAATCGCTCGAGATTGGTTCGCGGCGCGAGCTATTTGTCGATCGTTATCTAATCGCCGAAATGCGTGGCGCCGAACTGAAACTGAACCCGCTCTCGCCGGCCGCTCCCTCGTCGCAACCGGCGCTCGCCGGTCACTACGCAACTGTCCTGCGCGACGGCGATACATTTCGCCAATACTGCCGAGGTGACAAGATCGCCGGGTTGCATTGGCGGACCGACGGGTGGGAGACCTATCATGCCGCCGAATTGACATTACTGGCCGAAAGCCTAGACGGCATTGTCTGGCGCAAGCCCGATCTTGGCCGCTACGAGATCGAGCGATATCCGCACGGCAACGTTGTTCTGGCCGACAAGTTCCTGGTGAATCACAACTTTACGCCGATGATCGATACGAAACCAGGAGTCGACACAAGGCAAAGATACAAAGCCATCGGTGGAGGATCGTATCGCCAGCATGGCGCTACATTGCGCCTCAAATACGGCGACGGTGGACTGTATGCTTTTTGCTCACCCGATGGCGTGCATTGGGACCGACTACGCGATGAGCCGATCATTCCGGAAAATTGGGGCTCGTTCGATTCGCAGAACGTTGCATTCTATTCGCCAGCCGAAGCGCAGTATGTGTGCTACTTCCGTACGTTCGAGAAAGGCTTTCGCACGGTCAGCCGATCGACATCGCGCGATTTCATGACCTGGACAGAGCCCATGATGATGCGCGGGCGCATGGAGAAAGAGCATCTCTATACGAGTGGCGTGCATCCGTACTTTCGCGCTCCGCATATTTACATAGCACCCGCCACCTGGTATTTGCCTGGCGAGAATCCGAACACGCGGGTCGTGCTCTTGACCAGTCGCGCCGGCAGCGATGCGTTTGATCGCACTTTCGGACGAGAAGAGTTCCTGCCCAATGCTGCTGCCGGCAATCGCACGAACTACATTGCTTGGACCAATGGCGTGCGAACAGGGCTTCGTGAGTTATCGTTTTACAGTTTGGGAACGCGTTTCACGTTGCGGCTCGATGGCTTTGGTTCTCTTCATGCCGATGGTTCCGACGGACAAGCCATTACCCGCCCGTTCACTTTTTCCGGCGATCGACTGACGCTCAATTACTCGGCACGGGTTGGCGGAAGCGTGCGCGTGGAGATTTGCGATCTCGATGATGAGCCGATCGAGGGCTTTTCTCTCGAACAGTGCGTGCCGCTCGTCGGCGATGAGATCGACGGTCGCGTGCGTTGGAAGTCGGGGGCGGAACTCGGGGATCTTGCGGGCCGAGCTGTCTCACTTCGTTTCGTCGTTCGGCTTGCCGACGTTTTCGCCATGCAATTTTCGGACGAGAACGAAGACTGAATATGCACCGCGATCCACCGGCTGCCGTAGACCGATCGCAAACTTGCTATTTGAACTTTTCGATGATCCGATGAGCCGTTTCGTAGATGGTCTTTGGTGCCTTCTTGGCATTGTCGGTTGCCGAGTCGAGGCTAAACTCTTCGGCGATTTGCCGCGCATCGGGATGATGAGCGCCGTAGCGTTCGACAATCATCGGCTCTGATAGAATCAATGACACGGCGACGATCAGCTTTCCATAGCAAGAAACGTTGCCCCACAGACTATCGCCCCAAAATTTCATGGCCGTACCAAATGACTTCTTGAAGCGCATGCGGCCGCGATGCATTTCGATCGACCAAAGTTCGTCGAGCACTAAATGCGACATCACTCCGAGAAACACACCGCCAGCTTTCAGGTAGCGCAGTTCCAAGTGTTCGCTACCGCAGATCAGGAATGCCGCCATGGAGAAGAGCAGGGCGGCGGGGATGCTGTGAAACATGCCACGATGCACCGTGTATTTCTTGAGCATCTCGGCAAAGAGAAATCGAATGAGCAAATACAACGACCCGGTCGCGAGGACCATCTGCTCATGCGAAAGCCCGAACTGCTGGAAGCGATCAACAAGCAACATGGGAACGATCGCCGCCGAAAAGGCCATGGCTTCGCGCATGGGAATGCCTGAGTCGCTGTCGAGATCGGGTCCCATACCCGCCAACCCACAAAGGCCGCCGGCGACAAGCGACGCATCGATGGGAGCGCCGAGCAGCATGCTTCCGCCCGCGTAGCCGATTCCCAATACGGTGCTTGTCGTTACATGCGTCTTAAAACCAGCCATAACGGATTACCTCGACCGGAAGATGTGAGAAGGGGCCGTATCGGCATACTTTCTGATCGCGATCACTCAGGACGCTTATCGCGGGGCAAGACTGTACCGCAATACGGCCAACTCCCCCAAGACCATTCCGGCCGGCAAGCGGCCAGGTCTATGGAGATCGCACTCTTTGCCCTGTCGCGCCCCCTTGCCGAACGCCGTGAAGGAGCGGACTGCCGGCATACGACGCTAGCGGCGCCATTCCTGCGCGCAACGACTGCACGCTAGCTGGCGAAACAGCGAACTGACCTTCGCCGTCCATCCGCGCGTCGCTATAGTTCCGCTCCACGCAATGCCTCGCCGGTTTGAGGAGACCAACGACGATGTCGGGTTATGATGTGCTGATGCTGATCGTGCTTGTCGGCGCCACGCTGTTTGGAGTTTGGAAGGGAATGGCTTGGCAAATCGCCTCGCTGGCATCGCTCGTCGTTTCCTATTTTGTTGCTCTCACATTCAGTCCCCAACTGGCGCCAATGTTTGGCGAGGAAGCTCCCTGGAATCGCTTCATCGCTATGGCTGTGTTGTATGCGGTTTCGGGAATGGTTATCTGGATGGCGTTTCGCGTCGTA
>JAGQOS010000170.1 GCA_020427265.1 Planctomycetales bacterium | reverse complement strand
AATTCCGCCAGTTGCTCAAGCGTAGTTGTCATGCGATCGCGTCATCCTTTCCGCGGAGCCTTTGGTCGTCGCCTGATCTCATAGCGCCACAGCTTTCCGAGCCGTGAATCTTCATGGTGGCACGGCTCTCCGGGCCGTGATTTCACGATACGGAGTGTCGCGCCACGCTTGGAATCAGCCGACGACCGAACCTGGAGCGCGGGTGCGTTGCTAGCATCCATGCCAGCCGACAACTCCCGCACGAAGGGGGCATCGTATCGAAGCCCTTGCCGAGCGACAAGATCGACCGTGCGCGCTGAGTGCTAGCAGCGAAGGGAACTCAGCGGACCAGATTCGCAACTTCCGTCGGCAACGTTGGCGTCGCGCTTCGCGTCGTTGTGCTATGCCATGGTGGCACGGCTCTCCGAGCCGTGATTTCACGACACGGAGTGTCGCGCCACACTCCAAGCCAGCCGGCGGTCACGTCACCGCACCAAAGCCATGATCTCCGCCGGCAATGTCGGCGTTGCGCCGGGTTGCGAGGCGACGAAGGCGCCGAGATGGTTCGCCAGTTGTACCGTGCGTTCCGACGGCCAATCGTGCAGCAGGCCGAAGAGGATTCCCGCGCTGCAGGCGTCACCTGCGCCGACCGAATCGGCATTCGCATCGCGCGGGTAGCTGACTGGCTCGCCAGTTGCCTTGCCCGCCGATTCGTAGAGCGTGGTTCCCAGCTTGCCGCGTGTGAGCACCAGAGCGCGGAGCGCGAAGGCTTCGCGCAATGCGGCGGCCTGGTCGTCGAGCGAGGCGTAGGCGGTCGAAGACGCGGGCAGCTTTCCCGCTGTGGCCAGTATCGCTACCACTTGCGGCAGTTCCGCCTCGTTGAGTTTAACGATGGTCGCCAATTGGCAACTGGCGGCGAGAATGTCGGCGTCGAAGTATTCCTGCCGCAGATTGACGTCGAACAGGCGAATCGCCGTCGCGGCGCGTTCGAGAAAGAAGTGAATCGACGAACGCGCGGCGTCGCTGCGCTGCGCCAGCGTGCCGAAGCACACGGCGCTGCACGTTTCGGCCAGTCGGTGCAGCTCATCGGTCGCTTGCAGAAAGTCCCAGGCCACGTCCGCCACAATCTCGTAGTGCGGCTCGCCCTGTTGCAACGTGACGAGTACGGTTCCGGTCGGTCGCTGGGAATCGACTTGCAGCCAGTCGATCGCCATGCCGCGCGCGGCGACGTCGTCGCGCAATCGCGCGCCGCGCGCATCGGCGCCGATGCGGCTGACGACGATTCCTTCACCTTGGCGGGCCGCCTGCAGCAACGCGTGGGCTTGCACGGCCACATTGAGCGGCGCGCCGCCGAGCACTTCCCGGTCGTCGAAGACATCGAACAGCGCCTCGCCGAGGCCTACGATTTTCAGTGCGTCAGTCATGCCGGCAGTGTATCACACGCCGGATGGAATCGCCCAGTGCTCCTCGTTGCGATATTTGCGCGAGAGCATGGTTTGTGCCTCGACATCATGACGAATCGTTTCAGTTTTCGGGTCGATTTCCAGTGACCTGCCCAGTTGCGTGGCGATGTTGGCGAAATGGACGAGGGCCACGGAATCGTGACCGATTTCGACATCGGCGTTGGGTCGGCGGTTGTTGCGAATGGCGTCGAGAAAATCTTGTTGATGACTCTCGGCATGCAATTCGAGTGGTTCCTTGGGCGTCGCGCCCTCGATACGCTGGTCGCGCTCGTCGAAAATTTCGACTTTGCCGCGCTTGCTCATGAACATCTTGCCGCTCGTGCCGTAAAACTCCGCGCCGCTGTCGACATTGTACGGCATGTTGCGCGACCAGAGCCGCATTTCGAAGATGAGTTGCCGCCGGTGGCCGATCGCGCCGTCGCCCGGATATTCGAACACGGCGGTCGCCGTATCGGGAAATTCCTGATCGTCGTCGTGAAAATACTTGCCGCCAAGCGAAACAACGCGCGACGGCAACCCGGCCACGCCAAGGCCCCATCGCGCGTAGTCGATTTCATGTACGCCATCGTTGCCGATATCGCCGGTGCCGAAATTGCGCCACCAATGCCAATGGTAATGGAAGCGGTTTTCCTGAAACAGCACATACTCGGCTGGGCCGATCCACAGGTCGTAGTCGACGTGGCTGGGGGGCTCGGTCGGATGTTGATGTCCGATGTTTCCCCGGCGCTGAATGTTCCACGCCTTCGAGACCAGCACGTCGCCGATCACGCCTTCGCGCAGCAGTTGGATGCCGTCGGCAAGCAGGCGGTTCGAGCGGCTTTGCGTGCCATGCTGCACGACGACGCCGTTGCGCCGCGCGGCTTCGACGAGCAATTGGCTTTCACGAAAGTTGTGGCTCTGCGGCTTTTCAACATACACGTGCTTGCCCGCTTCGCAGGCCAGGATCGCGGCCGGGGCATGCCAATGGTCGGGCGTGGCGATGATCACCGCATCGACCGAGTCGTCGTCGAGAATGCGCCGCAGATCGGTCACGGCATGGGACGAGTCGACGTCGAACTTTTTGGCCGCCTGGGCCAACCGATTACGATCGGGTTCACAAACATAGGAAATGCCACCCATCGCAGCAGCCACACCCACGCCGCGTCCGCCGCAGCCGATCAGACCGACGGAAAGGGCGTTGTTGGCTGCCGCGGCGCGTGTCGCTCGAGAAAGCATCGCCGCGCCGGCCGAAGCGGCCGCGCCTTGTTGCAGAAAACCGCGTCGACTTGAAGCGGGCATGGCTCATCTCCTTGGTTAAATCGAGCCGCGGAAGGCGAGTGTGCAGGTCAGCATACCGACTTTTCACAGGGAAACAAATTCTCCGTTTGCAATCGCCGCAGAAATTGGATTGCTCCGCGACGAGCGGGTAGAATCGGGCCACACCCATTCACCTGGAGGCTTCCGCCGATGTCGATGCTGCGACTTTCGCTTTTCGCTTCGTTGCTGCTTACCGCGCCGTTGTTGGCTCAAGAGGTTCCGCCGCCGGTGGGCGCGTCGATCGTCGAGCCACAGGCGCGGTTGGAATTGCTCTTCACGCGCAGCGCGCCGATCGAAGGGGGTTTGACCGAAGGTCCCGCCGCCGCGCCGGACGGCAGCATTTATTTTTCTGATATTCCGCTCGAAGGGTTCGACGGCATGATTCTGCGGTTCGATCCGCGCACGCGGCAGACCAGCGTGTTCGCCCGCAACAGCTTCCAGTCGAACGGATTATTCTTCGATGCCGAGGGCAAGCTCATCGCCTGCGAGGGTGCGGCCGGCGGCGGGCGCGGCATCGCACGCTGGGATACTCGGACCGGCGAGCGAACCGTCCTGGTTGACCGCTACAAAGGCAAACGCTTCAACTCGCCCAACGACGTGTGCCTCGATGCCCAGGGGCGGATCTACTTTACCGATCCGCGCTATGTTGGTTCGGAGCCGCGCGAGATCGATGTGCAAGCCGTGTATCGCATCGATACCGATGGCCATGTGGAGGAATTGACGCGCGCCGTGTCGAAGCCGAATGGCATCGCGCTGAGCCCCGACGAAAAAACGCTCTACGTGGTCGAGCACGACAACGGCACGGATCGCATTGGCGCGGACGACGCCAAGCCGACGCCGGGCAAGATGCGGGTCGTCGCCTTCCCGTTTACGGCCGACGGCAAGATCGACGGCGCAGCGCGCACGCTGGTCGACTTCGGCCAGGAGCCGAGCGCCGATGGCATTACGGTCGATGCGCAAGGCAACGTCTATCTGACTTGTCGCAGCCCGCGCCGGCCAGGTGTGATGGTCGTGACGCCGACCGGCCGGGAAATCGCCTTCATTGCGACCGGGCCGGCGAACCAGCACCGCGACGATTCGGCGGCCGCTCCCACAGGATTGCCGAGCAATGTGGAATTTGGCGTGGGCGACGATGCTCACACGCTATACATCACAGTCGATACGAGTTTGTACCGAATTCGCGTGCTGGCGCGCGGCCCCGATCGCGAGTTTGGAGCGCGCGGCGCGAATTAGTATAATCGAACTCACGCAGATCTCGCCCGCCCCCACTTTCATTGCAAACCGCCATGCGTCGATCCTGCCTGAAATGGGCGATCCATTTGTTTGCCGTTGCGTTCTGCTCGGTCGTTGCGTGCGCCGCGTTGGCCGCCGACCCGGCGCCGCCGGAGGTCGATTTCGAACGCGACATTCAGCCGCTCTTGGCCAAGCACTGCTACGAATGTCACGGCCCCGAGGCGCGCGAAGGGGGTTTGCGATTGTCGAATCGCCGCGAGGCGCTGCTGCCGGCGGATTCGGGTGATCCGGTGATTGTGCCCGGCGATGCCGAGGCGAGCTCGCTGCTGGCGCGCGCGATGAGCCGCGACGAAGACGAACAAATGCCACCCGACGGACCGCGGCTCGCAGACGAACAGGTCGCCGTGTTGCGTCGCTGGATCGCAACCGGCGCGGCTTGGCCGGAAGGCGAAGCGCCGCCGGTTCATTGGGCCTATGTGCGTCCGCGGCGAGCAGAACTGCCGGCGGCTGGCGAAGGAACGACGGGTGACCATCCGATCGATCGCTTTCTCGATGCGCGGCTGGCGGCCGCAGGCCTGCGGCCCACGGAGCGCGCCGACCGGGCGCGATTGATCCGCCGCGCATCGCTGACGCTGATCGGCCTGCCGCCGAGTGTCGAGGAGGTCGAGGCGTTTGTCCACGACCAGCGCCCCGATGCCTACGAGCGTTTAGTCGATCGGCTGCTTGCTTCCGAGCGCTACGGCGAACGCTGGGCGCGGCCTTGGCTCGACCTGGCGCGCTACGCCGATTCGAACGGGTTTCAAGCCGATCAGATTCGCGAGAGTTGGGCCTATCGCGATTGGGTGATCGCCGCCATGAACGACGACATGCCGTTCGACCGCTTCGTCGTCGAGCAACTGGCCGGCGATCTGCTTCCCAACGCCACGCTCGAGCAACGCGTCGCCACCGGGTTTCATCGCACAGTCACGTGCAATGTCGAGGCGGGTGTGCACCCGGAGCAAAACCGTACCGATCAGATCTTCGATCGAGTGAACACGACCGGCACGGTATTTCTCGGCACGACGATCGAATGCTGCCAGTGCCACAACCATAAATACGATCCGTTCACGCAGCGCGACTACTACCAGCTCTTCGCTTACTTCAATAACACGCCGCTCGAAGTGAAGAACAAATCGGGTGTGACCTGGGATTTTTACGGGCCCACGATGGATCTGCCGTTGGCGGCGGAACAAGAACAGCGCCGCGCACAATGGCAGGCCGAGCTAACCTCGCTGCGGTCGCGGCGCAACGAAGTCGCCGCGCAATCGGGCGCCGATCGGGCGGCGTGGGAAAGCGAGATGCGCGTCGCACTGGCCGATCCACCTGCATGGCGCGTGCTCGAAGTCGAGCAATTCGAAAGCACCGGCGGCGAGGATCACACCATACTCGACGACCAATCGGTGCTGCTCGACGGCACGCTTCCCGATACCACGGTCTACACGATTACCTTGAGATTGCCCGGCGAGAAAGTTTCCGGCCTCAAGCTCGAAGCGCTCACGCACGAATCACTGCCCGGAAAGGGTCCGGGGCGCGGCGACGAAGAGCGCACGAATTTCGTGCTGCATGAATTGGAAGTCGGCCTCCGCCGCCACGACGCGATCGAACCACTCACGCTCACGCAGGCGCAGGCCGATTTCTCGCAGGATCGCTGGGACGTGGCCGGCGCGATCGATGGCGATCGCGCCACCGGCTGGGCTATCGCGCCGCAATTCCACAAGCCGCATTGGTCCAGTTTCCGCCTCAGCGCGCCGCTGGATGCCGCGGCCGATGCGCGGCTGATCGCCACGCTCGATCAGAATTATGGACGCGGCCGCGTGCTCGGGCGGGTGCGGTTTTCGGCGCTCGTGGGAAATGCCGCCGCCGCCGATCTGCCTGAAGAAATTGTCGCGATCCTGCGCAAAAAGCAGGTGAAAGGAAAGGACGAAAAGAAGCTCCAGGCGTTTTTCGCCCGCGCGAATCCGGAGCTAACGAAGCTCGACGAACGAATTGCCGAGATCGAAAAGCAGATCGCCCGGTTGCAAGCACCCACGACACTCGTGATGGTCGAAATGGATCAGCCGCGCGAGACACACATCCTGATGCGCGGCGACTATCTCAACCCCGGCAAGCAAGTAAACTGCGTCACACCGGCCACGTTGCCGCCGATCGATCCGGCAGCGCCCAAGAATCGGCTCGGCCTGGCCCGATGGCTCGTTGCGCCCGAGAACCCGCTGCTGGCGCGCGTGACGGTGAACCGCTGGTGGGCGGAGATTTTTGGGCAAGGCATCGTCGCCACGCTCGAAGATTTCGGCACGCAGTGCGAACCGCCGACCCATCCCGAGTTGCTCGATTGGTTGGCCGTAGAGTTGATCGAGAACGGCTGGTCGATGAAGCAGATGCATCGACTGATGGTCACGTCGGCCGCGTTTCAACGTTCGGCGCGCGTGACACCGGAAATGCTCGAACGCGATCCGACGAACCAATGGTATGCCCGCGGTCCGCGTTTTCGTTTGCCGGCCGAAGCGATTCGCGACAACGCTCTCGCCATTAGCGGTCTGCTTTCGGAAAAAATGGGCGGTCCGCCGATCATGCCCTTTCAACCCGACGGCATCTGGCGCGCCGTCGGTCGCAACGCGCCGAAGTGGGTAGCGGCGAAAGACGAGAACCGTTATCGGCGCGGAATTTATGTTGTCTGGCGGCGGGCCGCGCCCTATCCCAGCTTCGTGAATTTCGACGCGCCCGACCGGGCCGCTTGCGTGGTCGCGCGGCCGCGCACCAACACGCCGCTCCAGGCGCTCACGCTGCTGAACGATCCGGCGTACACCGAAGCGGGGCTCGCGCTGGCGCAGCGCGTGCTTCGCGACCGCTCACCGGCATCGGTGCGCGAGCGGGCCGAATATGCGATGCGGCTCTGTGTTGCTCGTCGGCCGTCTGCGGAAGAAATCGACACGCTGGTTGCGCTCTACGAATCGCAACATGAGCGCATGAAAAACGAACCAGCGGCCGCCCAGGCGCTGCTCGACCGCCGCGCGCCCACGCAGGCCGCCGCCGACTTCGAACGCGTGGAACTGGCCGCCTGGTTCTACGTGGCAAACGCACTCTTGAATCTCGACGAAACGATTACGCCATGACCCGCCGCCCGCTTGCCGCCGCCGATCTGCAAGCCATCACCCGCCGCCATCTGTTCCAGGAGGTCGGTTCGGGTATTGGCGCCGCCGCCTTGCTTTCGCTGCTCGACGGCGAGCCCGCGGCCTGTGCGGCCGGGCAATCGTCCACAACGCGTAAGCCACATTTTCCGGCGCGGGCCAAGCACGTGATCTATGTGCATTTGGTCGGAGCGCCGTCGCATCTGGATCTGTTCGATTACAAACCGGAACTGCAAAAACGCAACGGGCAACTCTGCCCCGACGAATTCTTTCAAGGCAAGCAACTCGCGTTCATCCGCTCGCAGCCAACCCTGCTCGGCTCGCCGACCGACCAAAAATTTCAATTCCAGCACGTGGGCGATTCCAGCGTGACCATCTCCAACCTACTGCCCAATTTGCAGCAGCAGGCGCACGAGATGACGGTTATCCGCTCGTTGCATACCGATCAATTCAATCATGCCCCGGCCCAAATGTATTTACTCTCGGGCTTCCCGCGCTTCGGCCGCCCCAGTATCGGGTCCTGGGTGAATTATGGCCTGGGCAGCGACAACGAAAATTTGCCCGGCTTTGTTGTGATGATCACCGGTCAGGTACTCGGCGCGGGCAACAGCGCTTGGGGAAGCGGATTTCTGCCGACCGTGTATCAGGGCATCGAATTCCGCAGCCAAGGCGACCCCGTGCTGTTTCTCTCCGATCCGCCCGGTGTAGAACCGGCCGCGCGGCGCCAGGTGGTCGATGCCGTGAACCGGCTCAACGCGCAGCGGCTGGCCGACCTGGGCGATCCCGAAATCGCCACCCGCATCAGCCAGTACGAAATGGCGTATCGCATGCAAACTTCGGTGCCCGAGTTAATGGATATTCGTTCGGAGCCGGAGCACATCCACAAGCTCTACGGCACCCAACCGGGCAAAACGAGTTTCGCCAACAATTGCCTGCTCGCGCGGCGGTTGGTCGAGCGCGGTGTGCGGTTCGTGCAGTTGTTCGACCAGGGCTGGGATATGCACGGCAGCGTGTTTTCGGGCCTGCCCAACAAATGCCGCCAGGTCGATCAGCCTTTGGCGGCGCTGATCCAAGATTTGCGGCAGCGCGGCCTGCTCGACGAAACCCTGGTCGTCTGGTCCGCCGAATTCGGCCGCACGCCCATGGCCCAGGGAACCAACGGCGAAGGCGCCAGCCAGCGCGCCGGCCGCGATCATCATAAAGAAGCCTACACGGTCTGGATGGCCGGCGGCGGCGTGAAGCGCGGCTTCGCCTATGGCAAGACCGACGAGCTGGGTTATGCCGTGGTCGAAGACCCCATGCATGTGCACGACCTGAACGCCACCATCCTGCATCTGCTCGGCATGGACCACGAACGCCTGACGTTCAAGTTCCAAGGCCGCCAGTACCGACTGACCGACATCCATGGCGTGGTCGCGGAGAAGATCCTGGCGTGAGCGGGTTGAGGGTTGAGGGTTTGCGGAAAGCCATGAAGGGGAAGACTGGAGATTGATTTCGGATTTCAGATTTCAGAACGGATGGAACCACGAAGAGCACGAAGGGCACGAAGATTTTTTTGCAGAACGATTTCTTTCACCGTTCCTCATCCTCTGCGCCTTGGCGAGCTCTGCGCGAGATAACGACCTCCATTGCTCGACTGTTCCTTAGTGTCTTTGTGCCTTCGTGCGCGATTCTCTACTCCTCTTTTCGCGCACGAAGACACGAAGGCACGAAGGGGAGAAGGACTGGGGTTTCTCGCAGAGGCGCAAAGTGCGCCGAGAAGCGATCATGGCAAGACAAGCTTCACCAGAAATTCCTTCCTCTGCGCCTTGGCGAGCTCTGCGTTGAAATATAGCCTTTCCTGCTTTCTCTTTTGTGCCTACGTGCGATTTCACAATCAACACCCTGAAGCAACGACGATGACGCGCACTCTATCTCTACTGACCAATGGTCTTGTTGCGATTCTCGTACTCGCTACGTTCGCAAGCCGTGCTGCGGCGGCGAGCGAAAAGCGGCCGAATATCCTGTTTCTCTTTGCCGACGATTGGGGGCGCTACGCCAGCGCCTATGCCGAGATCGAAACGCGACCCTCGCCGAGCCAGGCTTTTCGAACGCCGAATTT
>JAGQOS010000016.1 GCA_020427265.1 Planctomycetales bacterium | reverse complement strand
TGGGGTTTGGATTAGGACCAGAAATAACAGGCCTGTCAGAAGTGTGTAGAGCGCCAATTTCATGCGTCATGCTCACAACGACGGATGATTGGCGGGCAAAATACGATTTCGTGCCCGCGAGCCTCAGTCCGTTGGGGCGGCATTGTCGAGCGTTCCACGTACGACTGCAAGACGAATTTCCGTTAGGAAATTACGGGCGCGCCGCGGCTTGGAACTGCCGTGTTCGCTTTGCTAGCACACTTCTCATGCGAGTGAGAGTACGCGAGCAAGGCCGCGAGTGAAACCATCAATTGCAGACTGGCGATCACAAGTGGATGCACGGCCGGTTCGTGCGGCGATGGATCATGGCCCCATCGACTTCGTCTTTCCCAGCCGTCGACAGTTCGCACCCAATCATTGCTGACAGCGGGCGTCGGTGATGTATCGGCCGGGAGCGGGACACGGCTGGCAAGCCAGCCCGCATACATCAAAATGAGCAAAATCGATACGATCGGCCGCACGTGGTAGGTCCCAAAGATTCGTCGTTTTTTGGCTGCGGTGGCAGCTCTCATTCCGGAGGAAACGAAAACGCAAAGGCGAGGCCATCGTGGATCGACTCCGTGGCGGTGGGTTTAAGTGCATGAAGCGAAAAGGATTAGCGATCGCGCGCGAGTGCGGTCTACCGCGAACTTGTTGTTAAAGTGCAACGCGTGGCGGAAGAACACGTTGCCGAGAAACATCAACACATCGTGATCGAGGTTGCCACAAACGAAAATGCTCCGACGCGGCAGAGAATTTCGTCACGACGAAGTTTGTCGCAACGGAAGTTGTGATCTACGTTTGAGCAACGAACTTCCACCGGAGAGTTGCGCTGCACGAACGGTTTGCACGCGTGACAGAATGCTTGAAGGATCCAATTGCCATGACAAGTGCCGACTCACACACCGCGATCGACCTCGATAAGATTCTCGCCGGCGCACAACTGCCGGCATTGCCGCAAAGCGCGATTCGCCTGCTCGAACTCTCGAAAGATCCGAACAACGGCCCGGCTGAGTTTGCCGCTCCCATCGAAACGGATCCGGGTTTGACCGGACAAGTTCTGCGGTTTGTGAATTCATCGTACTTTGGGTTCTCTCGCGAAATTTCGAGTATCAAGCTTGCAATTACTCTGGTCGGCATTCGTACGATCAAGAACTTTGCGCTCTGGAGCGCCGTATTCAGCTTGATGCCGAATCCGAAGTGTGGGCCGTTCGATCTCAAGAATCTCTGGCAAGACTCGCTACGCCGCGGCATCTTTGCTCGTGTGCTTGGCAAGTTGCTGGGACTCAAGGATGCCGAGGGACCATTTGCCGCCGCGCTCTTGCAGGATTTAGCCGTGCCGCTGTTGGCCAAGGAACTCGGCGACCGGTATGCCGAAATTATTGAAAACCGCGATGGCGGCAAAAAACGCATCTCAGAAATGGAACGCGAAGCATTCGGTTGGACACATGCGGAAGCCGGTGCGCTGATCGCCCGCAAGTGGAATCTGCCAGAGGAGTTCGCCACGCTGATCGAGTACCATACCGAACTTGAATCGTTGCTCTCCGATCCGGCCGCGGAACCAGGCAAGCTGGCCGTGGCGGCGTCCTCCTTGCTGCCGGTCTCGGGCGACGAGGCATGGGCCGATCAAGAAACCTTCCTCAAAGCAATCGCCAAGCTCGTGGGGAACAACGGTCCCAGCGTCGAAGAACTACTGGCCCAGGTCGATGAGCAATTCGCAGAATTTGGTCCTATTCTCGATATCTCGGAGCCGGGCAAGAGTTTGGTTGCCTGGTATCAAGAGGCCGCGGCGGTCGCCTAGATTGAAGCCACGGTCGGAATCCCGCCACGATTGGACAAAGAATCAGGGTAGGAAGTGCGAAAAAGCCTGGTAGGCGGAAGCCGCCGGGCTTTTCGCGTTCTGCCAATCGGTCGGCTGGCGCAAACTCTGTCGGCGTTTGCTGCTTGGCAAAGCAGAAGCCATTTGGCCTTTTCTCCGTTTCGCGGGTAGAATAGATAGTAGGGAAACACGGCGTTATGGAATGCTGTGTTGGACCGTGTCTTTTCTCGGGCGTGAACGATGTTGCAGCAAGTTCTCATCCGCCGACGTCAATTGATGCAACAGGCCGAGGGCTACCTCGAGCTGGGGATGTTTTCGCACGCCATCGATGCTCTTGCTCGGCTCGACGAAACAGGTGCAGGCAAGGCGCATGCGCTCTATTTGCGAGGTGAAGCCTTACGCGGGCTGGCCGATTACGAAAGTGCAATCGAGTGGCTCGAAAGAGCAGCCGAAGTTGAGCCGGAAAACTTTCACGTCTACCTGGCGCTGGGCTGGTGTCACAAGCGTTGCGAGCGAGTCGACATGGCCATTCAGGCTTTGCATCGCGCGCTCAATGTAGCGGACGACGAAGCGATCGTTCACTACAACTTGGCCTGCTACTATAGCCTTGAGCGACGCAAAGCCGCTGCGTTGGAACATCTCGCCCGAGCGTTCGAATTGGATGAAAGCTTTCGCGATCTCGTCGCCGATGAGCCCGACTTTGAACCGCTGCGCGGCGACGCCGATTTTCGGCATCTCACCAGCGTCATCGTATGAGTCGGCGTGGTTTGCCATCGACGCGCCGGTCATTCTCGAGTCCGACGCGCGCATAAAGGGCCCCGGCCGAAACCACGTGGTCTCGACCGGGGCATCTCAATCAAAGTAGTCGTCTCGTGGGAGATCTTTCAAACCGTCAAAACTTCGCTTCGGCCCCAAAGAACGCACCGTGCAGAATCATGCTGCCGTTCGAGTTA
The DNA here is from genome assembly GCA_020427265.1 of Planctomycetales bacterium. Lineage (GTDB taxonomy): Bacteria > Planctomycetota > Planctomycetia > Pirellulales > JAGQOS01 > JAGQOS01. Next base: position 21,623 of record JAGQOS010000016.1, on the reverse strand, counting down.
ATGCGACGAGCTTCATCCAAGTCGTGGAAGTTGACCGGAATCTGCTCCGTCGCGAGCGCCACGCCGGTCAAGGCGACTGCCCGATAGCCGGCGGTCAATTGCCAGCAGTTCGACAATTGGTAGGAAACACCCAGGCGTGCTTCGCCGAGGAACGCGACATCGTTCTTAGTTTCCACAATGTCGTAAGCGGCTCCGTCGTAGTAGCCGTTATTCACCGTGGCGACCTGGCCGAGGCCATTGTAGACCCGCTGTTCTTGTCGCATGTGATTGCCGTACAGGCCCAGGTTGATCGCGCCAAAGGTCGAGAAACGATCGGTCCACCGCAGATCGCCGCGCGATCCGAGCTGCACGCCGATGAGGAAGTTCTGAGTTTCCACATCGTAGTAATTCTCGTTGGCTAGATCCGTACCGAAGCTCGTGTCGACGGCGTCGCTGGCGAACTGGAAGCTCTCATCGAGCTTCATGAAACGAACGCCGGCGAACGTAGACAAATTGTAACGCGGTGCACAGCAACCGCCGCAACCGGCATCGCAACCCATGTTGCATCCGCCACACGGTGCGTAGCAGCCACAAGTACCGAGGTTGAGCAGGTTGATTTCCACATTGTGGAATTCATAGTCGCGGCGAATCTTGTGCCGCTCGGCGCCGACGACCAATGTGTCGACGGAACCCAGCGCATCGCCGCGGTCGAGGTTGTCGAGCGACAGATGCGTGCCAAGCTGGTTGGTCACGCGGGGGTCCGTCCAGAAGACGTTGGCTTCGGAACCGTCGCCATCGGGGTAGATGCCCCAATAGACCGCTTCCCAGGCATATTGGCCGCCGCAGAACGTGCGACCAAAGCGGACTTCGGTCCCGCCTTCCCAGCCCATGTCGGCGTCCTGGGTGGAAATGAGGACATTGGTTGCAGCGTCGTCGCAACTAATGACCAGGTCGTTTGAATGATCGCGTGTCATGTAGAGGCCGTAGACACCGCCAAACCAGTAACCATAGTCGGCACAGGCGCTCGGGAGGCACGAAGCGCAGTCGCCGCCCCAGTTGGAAGACATCGCTTGTTCGTACACCGAGGGCGGATCTTGCTCCACGGCTACGGGCGGCGGCATGTCCATCGGCTTATCAGCCTTCTTTTTGTCCTTCTTTCCTTTTTCGAAGTAGGAAATGGGGTGCACACTGGTTTGTGTGCTGGAGAATGAATTCGTGTGCACTTGTGGCAGCGGCAAAAGAGAGGGGGCCTGTTGGGCCTGAGCTGGCGCGGTGTAGAGTGCAACCGCGGTAGCCGCTGCAACGAGCAGGCAGCATGTTCGATACATGGGTGGATCTCCTATCGGGGCTAGCGATACGTACTCACTCGCCGGTACATGAACCCATCGGGCGGCCAACCATGCCAGCCTCCAAGTTCACAGGCGGTCGAGTCGAACGAGAGGAAATCCGTTCCCTCGGCGCGGCATCCGCCGCACACGAGATAGATCGTCTGTCGCACAGCGCGATGTTTGTAAATCTCGACTCGGGTTTGCAAGAATTCCAATCCAGCAGCGCCGCAACCGGCGCATCTGGAGTGCGCGGAAACCCAAAATCGTTGGCCTCGGAATAGCTTACTTGCCGCGCGAGGTTTACGCTCACGCGCTAGCCGTGAGAGGCGGCACAGACCGGCCGGCAAAGTTTAACTAGGCAGCTTCAGGTAGTGCAACCGGTGCAAATCGACGCGTTAGAGAAGATACCCGGCCGTCGCTTCGTGGTGATGACGCGGTGGTTGGCCCGCAGTTCCCGAAACCTGTTCGAGGAATTCCGCGGTCAAGTCGCGATAATCGGCAGCGCCGTTCGACGACGGGGCATACTGGAATATCGACTGGCCAAAACTCGGCGCTTCCGCCAGGCGAATGTTTCGACGAATTCGCGTCGTAAAGATTCTGGCTTCGCTCCAGGGCTTTTCCGCACGACGTGATTGGGCAAAAAACTCTTCGACGTTCTGGCTCACTTCACTTGCCAGCCGGGTGCCCGATTCGAACATGCACAGCACCACACCGGTAAGTTTGAGCCGATCGTTTAGTCGCTTGGCGACCAGATCGACGGTTTCCAGCAGTTTTCCCAGGCCGTGCAGGGCCAGGAAATGCGGCTGCAAAGGCAGCAACACCTCCTCGACGGCGCAAAGCGCATTGAGTGTGAGAATGCCCAGCGACGGCGGGCAGTCGACAATGACGACATCGAAATCATCACGCAAATCGGCGAGACGATCTTTCAAGATCATTTCCCGCCCGACGATTCCGGCAAGTTCCATTTCAACAGCGGCTACATCGATATGCGAACCGACAACATAGAGGCGCTCATCGGCCTTGCGCCACACATCGCTCAGTGCGGCATCGCGAATGAGTACATCGTAGATGGAGCCTTCCAGCTCGCCTTGCTCAAGCCCGAGATGAAGTGAGGCGTGTGCCTGCGGATCGAGATCGATCAGGCAGACGCGTTTGCCGGCTTCGGCCATGGCGGCGCTCAGATTGACGGCAGTTGTCGTCTTGCCGACGCCACCTTTCTGGTTGATGACGGCGATCGATCGCATGGCAGCCTTTCCGCAGTGGAAAACGAGTCTTTTCGTGCAGCCCAAGCCAAATCGAGCCCGGCTTGTCGGCCGATTATAGGCCCGGGAGGGATCCTCACCTAGACCAGTGGCGAACGGCCATGCTATCAGCGTAGAATAGCTGAATCGGGTAATTTTTGGTCATGATAGCATGGAAAGGAAAGTGTACTCGTGCGCGTCATCGTACAACCGAATTCTGAGGGCGTAAGCCTTTGCGCCGCGAAAGTTGTCGCCAATCTGGTTCGCGACAAGCCAACCTGCGTTCTCGGCTTGGCCACCGGCACTTCGCCGCTGGGGCTGTATCAGGAGCTGATTCGCATGCATCACGACGAGGGTCTGGACTTTTCACGCGTGCGTACTTTTAACCTCGACGAATACGTCGGACTCGGGCCTAACGATGAACAGAGCTACCGATATTTCATGCAGAAGAATCTCTTCGACCATATCAACATCGACGTGCGTAATACGCACGTTCCCGACGGGCGCGCGCTCAACCTGTCGACTTATGGCGAGCAGTACGAAAAGTTGATTAACGACGCGGGTGGCATTGATCTGCAGATTCTGGGCATTGGCAGCGATGGACATATCGCCTTCAACGAGCCGGGGTCGTCGCTCGGCAGTCGCACGCGACTCAAGACCCTTGCTTCTGAAACCGTGCGAGACAATGCGCGTTTTTTTGGCAGCGAGGATCGCGTACCTCGGCTATCGATTACTATGGGTGTGGGGTCGATTCTTGAATCGCGTCGCTGCCTGCTCGTTGCGATGGGGCCATCCAAAGCGCGGGCAATACGCGATACGATCGAGGGTCCAGTCACGGCGCAAGTAACCGCGAGTGCTTTGCAGTTGCATCGCGACGTGCTTTGCGTCGTCGATGAAGAAGCCGCCCGGCTGCTGGAGCGGCGCGACTATTATCGCGAAGTGGAACGCGCACAAACGCTTTTGCAGGAAGGACGGCTTTCGGAGCTAGGCGTCTCGCCGCAACCTAACGATCAGTAAGAACGCCACGGATCGAGGTTACTTCTTTTTCTGCAAGGCGCGATTTGCCGCTTTGCCGACGGCGCGCGCCGCAGCCTGTGCTTCGGCGCTTTGCCGAAATTGCTCCATGCCGCGCACAACTTGTGGTATTAGCAACACAGCGCGATCGGACCCCACGAGAATCGCATGGCCGCTTGCCGGTGCAAACGCTACGATCGCCGTCGATTTCGCTTCGCGAAACTGCAGTGCATATTGCCAGGCATCCAAGCCATTCTCTTTGGTGGGTCTCCAGTCGTAGTTGGCGTCGGAAAGCAGCGCCGAGCGCGCATGGATCGCACCTGGCGCGTTCGCAATATTGAGCACTTTGACAATCGCAAATTCTTGCTCGAGAACGTTCAACTCGGGAACGCGCGCGGCCTTTGTCTCTTCGGTGGCCGGCTCCAGGTAGAAGAGTTCTACGCTGCTAGAGCGGAGGATCAATGTCGAGGCGTCTGGCCCGTAATATTCCAAGGCTCGGCGCGAATCGAAGTAAAGATGCCACTGGGCATAGATCGCGGCGAGCAACGCGACAAGGCACATGCCGAGGATGACAATTCTGCCCGGGTAAATCCTCCAGATTTCCACCACGTTTTGCCACAAAGCGGCAAACTTCCCGCGACCCATTTTCTGCCGCCCTTTGCGCTACTATATTGATGGATGAATTTCGCGGCTGCAAGCTTGGGCAGCCAGTCCGTTTTCTTCGATAGTAACCTCGATTTCCTTTTCACGACAGGCTTGGATTGAGTATGGCCGATAAATTTGATCCGTACCGCGAGGCTCTGGTCATGGAACAAGTGACCGAATGGCCCGACGACTATGATGACATGGATTTGGCTCAGCGAGCGAATCTCGAGCGGCAATTGCACGAAGACCCTGAAAACGCATCGCATCTGGAGTATGTGCGCGTGCATTCCGGTTTCTGCCGTCGTATCGTCGTCACACCGGATGATGTCGAGCGTCTCGGTTCGTAGGGTAACCATCCCCCGGAGGAAGATGTGACGAACATCAACCAGCGCGTTGTCGTCGAGTTGGTCGAACGCAGCTACCCGATCGAAATCGGTTCCGGTATTGTGGCGGATGTCGCCGCGGCGCTCTCTCGTCTCCAGCGTGTCACGAAGGCCATGGTGATCAGCGACGAGAATGTCGCAACGCACTATGCATCCGTTGTCGATGCGTCTCTCCGCCAAGCGGGTATCGAGTTTTCTCTACTTCGCGTGCCGGCTGGTGAAGTGAGCAAGTCGGCCGCCAATGCGGAAATGCTCTGGCGCAAAATGCTCGATCTCGGCGCCGATCGGAGTACCGTTGTTATTGCCTTGGGCGGAGGCGTCGTTGGCGATTTGGCTGGGTTTGTCGCCGCAACGTATGCACGCGGCATTCCCTTCTTTCAAATTCCCACAACGTTGCTTGCGCAAGTCGACAGTTCCGTGGGAGGCAAGGTCGGGATCAATTTGCCTGGCGCAAAGAACATGGTCGGCGCGTTTTGGCAGCCAATCGGCGTGTTGATTGATATCGACGTGTTGACGACATTGCCCATTCGCGAGTATCGGGCCGGTTTGGCTGAAGTTGTCAAATACGGAATGATTCTCGACGCGGATTTTTTCCAGTTTCTGTGCGACAGAGTCGAGCCGATAAACACGCGCGAGCCAAACGTGCTCGCCGAAATTGTTGCTTGCTGCTGCCAACTCAAAGCCGATGTTGTGCGAGAAGACGAACGCGAGTTGACAGGTCGTCGTAGCGTACTGAACTACGGCCATACATTTTGTCATGCGATCGAAGCTGCCACTGAGTATGGGGCCTATCTGCACGGCGAGGCGGTTGCCATTGGCATGCTTTGTGCTTCGCGACTGGCTGAGCGGCTCGGGCGAATCGATGCCGACGTTACGCAATTGCAAGAGGACCTTTTGAATCGGCTGGAGTTGCCGACGAAAGTTCCTGAAAACTTGCAGAGCGAGGATTTGCTCGCCTTGATGCAACGTGACAAGAAGGTGGAACACGGAAAGCTGCGCTATGTACTTCCCACGCGAGTCGGGCATGTGGAGTTAGTGGACGACGTCCAGCCGTCGGACGCTCTCGCCGCAATCGAAGCCTCGCGCTAGGCCAACGTGAGTTCGGACATGCCGCCAACGGGAGAGAATCGAGATTCAGCCGAATTAATCGATGCCTTGCGTTTGACGCTCGTTTCGGGTGTAGGGCCGCGAATCCGGCAAGACTTGCTGGAACGATTCGGCGATCCCGCCGACGTCTTGGCGGCATCGCCGAGTGAATTGCGAAGTGTTCCGGGAGTCGGCCCCAAGCTCGTGGATCGGATCCTGGCTGCTCGCGACGATCCCCGGGTCTTCGAAGAACTTGAACTCTGTCGGCAGCATCGGATCTCTATCTTGCTGCCGACCGACCAGCAATATCCCCGGTCATTGGCCGAAATACACGATCCGCCTGGCGCCTTGTTTGTGGCGGGCTCGATCGAGCCTCACGACTCGCTGGCGATTGCGATTGTTGGCAGTCGGCACGCAACGCAATACGGCAAACAACAGGCACAAAAGCTGGCTGCCAGTTTGAGTCGGGCCGGGCTAACCATCGTGAGTGGATTGGCTCGAGGCATCGATGCAGCAGCGCATCGCGGCGCGTTGGAAGCTGGTGGACGAACGCTTGCCGTTCTCGGTGGCGGAGTCTTGCAGATCTATCCTCCGGAACACAAGGAACTCGCCTTCGACGTTTCTCGCAGCGGAGCAATACTCAGCGAGCAGCCGCCCAATTTTGTTCCGGTGGGCGGCTCCTTTCCCCAGCGCAATCGATTGATTAGCGGTTTATCGCTGGGCGTAATTGTTGTTGAAGCCGCCGAGCGCAGCGGAGCGCTCATCTCGGCCCGGCATGCCATGGAACAAGGCCGCGAGGTGTTCGCCGTACCGGGACGCGTCGACAGCCGCATGTCGAGAGGATGCCACCGGTTGTTGCGCGACGGGGCCAAGCTAGTTGAGTCGGCCGATGATGTTTTGGAAGAGTTGGGACCTCTCGTGGAGCCTACTATGCGAGCCGATGGCACAAGCATTCATCACCCCGCAGAATTGCAGCTCAATGAAATCGAGCAGGCCGTGCTGCAGGCGATCGACCTTTCACCAACTTCGATCGACAAAGTCGCAACGTCGGCGTCTTTGCCGGTTCACCGCGTGCTATCCACGGTTAGCGTTTTAGAAATGCGGCGCCTGGTGCGTCGCGTCAGTGGAAATCAGGTGATTCGCGTATAGGTATTGAGATCCAAGTCGCTGTGCGGAGCGGTTCTCTAGGAACATGCTTGTTCATTCGCGATTGGCAAGTGCTGGAGGAATGTTATGCGACGGTATCGACGAGTTTTGATCGCCTTGCCTGCATTCGTGGGTTGCCTTGCCTTATTGGCGACATGTGAAGTGTTTGCTGCCGACAAGACCCGAGAAGAAAAGGTGCGCGAAGATAGGCAGCGAAGCGAGGCGCAAGGGACTTGGATCTACAACGACTTGCCTCGCGCATTCACCGAGGCGCGACGCAGCGGCAAGCCAATCCTCGTAGTGCTCCGTTGTTTGCCATGCGAGGAATGCGTCAAACTCGACGACGAGCTTGTTGACGAAGACCCTGCGATTCGGCCCTTGCTTGACAAGTTTGTTTGTGCTCGACAGGTGGCGACGAACGGGCTTGATCTCGCTATCTTTCAATTCGATACCGATCAATCGTTTGCCGTATTCATGCTCAATGCAGACGGGACAATTTACGGACGTTTTGGCACACGATCGCATCGTACCGAGTGGCTAGGCGACGTTTCGTTGCCAGGCATGGCTGAAGCCCTGAAAGGCGCGCTTCTCCTGCACGCCGATTATCCCGCCAATAAAGACTCGCTCGCCGCCAAACGCGGCGAGCCGCTTGAGTTTCCATCGCCCGAAAAGTATCCGAGCTTACAGGGCAAATTTACCCAACGACTCGACTACGAGGGGGACGTGGTCAAGAGTTGCATTCATTGCCATCAGATTGGCGATGCGCGACGCGCGTATTTCCGACAGGCGGGCAAGCCGATTCCCGAACGACTCCTATTCCCTTTTCCGCATCCCAAAGTCGTTGGATTGACACTCGATCCCGACACGCGCGCAACCATCAAGGCGGTGGCAAAAGGTTCAGCCGCCCAGCGAGCCGGTTTTCGTCCGGGCGACATGATCGAGAAACTTGCCGGTCAGCCTTTACTCTCGATGGCCGATGTGCAATGGGTGCTCGACGGTATCGATCCGCGCGGCGGAACTGCCGCCGCCATTGTGCAGCGCGATGGCCAGCATGTCGCACTCTCGCTCACCCTGGCAGATGGCTGGCGACGTGCAGGTGATATCTCGTGGCGGGTCAGTTCATGGGGCTTGCGACGCATGACAACCGGTGGGTTGCTGTTAGAGCCGCTTCCTGACGGTCAACGCGAGCGACTGGCCATTGCGCCGGGCGAGATGGCGCTGCGAGTCAAGCATGTTGGGCAGTATGGACCGCATGCAGCCGCCAAGCGCGCCGGATTTCGAGCAGGCGACGTCATCATTCAATTCGATGGTCGCAACGATCTTCTTACGGATACCGCGTTGCTCAGTTACGGTGTAACCAACTGCATGGTGGATGAAAAGGTCGACGTTGTCGTGCTGCGTAATGGCAAGAAACAACGACTCGTATTGCCAATGCAGCCTTAGCACAAGCATCGCAGCAGACCGGAATTCGCCGTCACAATCCGTTTCACTCGTGACCACGGGTGACGCTAAGGCTGGATCTCTGAGAAGTGGAGATCCAGCGTGATCGAGAAAAAAGGAAGCCAATCGCTGGATGGGATTGTGACACGACATGACACACCAACTAGTCGTTGACTTAATCATCGTCCTGGCTGCCGGGTTCATTGCCGGTCTGGTTTGCAAAGCGGTCCGCCTACCGACCTTAATTGGCTACATGGTGGCCGGTTTGATTGTTGGCCCAGGAGGACTTCGGTGGATTGCTGAAGGTTCCGGAGAGCTTGAGCATATAGCAGAATTGGGAGTTTTTCTCCTGTTGTTTGCCATTGGTCTCGAATTTTCGCTCGATGAAATGCAACGCTTGGGTTGGCGATTTATCGTCGGCGGTGGAACTCAGATGCTACTCGTAGCATTGCCAGTCGCATTTGGCGCCTTACAAATCGGCTATGGTTGGCGTGCAGCTCTGCTGTTAGCAACAGCGTCGGCCTTTAGTTCAACGGTACTTGTATTCCGATCGCTCGCCGAATTTGGTCAAGCCGCACAGCCGCATGGCTCTCGAGCGATTGGAATTTTGCTCTTCCAGGACGCGGCCCTTGTGCCGCTGCTGCTGGTTGTTCCCATCCTAACCGGTCATGCGGAGCGAGTGCCGGCCGCCGACTATCTTCTGATGATGGCAAAATCCAGCCTTTTCATCGTGGGAATTGTTGCATTGAGATTTGCGAACGCGCGTTACGGTGTCGCGCTTGTGGCCGCCTATCGCAGCCTCGACTTGATCGTGTTGTTTACGCTCGCGTCGATAGCATCAATTACCGCGACGGCCTATTGGATGGGTTTACCCCCGGCGCTGGGAGCTTTTGCTGCGGGCCTGGTTTTCAATGGAAATCGATGGGCAAGTCAGATCGACGCGATTGTCTTGCCGCTACGAGAGAGTTCTGCCGCCGTTTTCTTTGTCAGTTTGGGCGTTCTACTCGAACCCTCGTTGATCTACGAGCATCCGTTTACTAGCGCAGGTATGCTTGGCGTGCTGATTGCATTGAAGGCTCTTGCCACAACGGTCGCGCTGAGACTGACAGGTTTAGGTTGGCGAGAATCGAGCGGCATGGGAATGGGTTTGGCCCACATTGGTGAGTTCGCTCTCGTACTTGTACTTGCTGGTTCAGATGCCGGGCTTGTGTCCGACGATCTCGCCAAAGGTTTCCTAACCCTCGCGATTCTATCATTGATTGTTGCACCGCTTCTACTAAGGGTCGGACTGCGCTTCATGAGGAATCAAACAGCCGAGGGTGTTCTGGCGGTTTCGGCGCCGAGATCATTCGCGACTTCGGAGAAGGCGATTGTCATTGGCGCCGGGCCAACAGGACGGCGCATCGCGTCGCAACTCGAAATTCAAGGGCATGATGTCTGCGTCGTCGACCTGAGTCCGCTCAATTTAAACGTATTTTCGCAACAAGGATTTCGAACCGTTCTCGGCGATGCTTCGGAACGGTCGACGCTGGAAGTCGCCGGAATCGCCGAATGTTCCTTACTCGTGCTGTCCGTTACCGACGACATGATGGCTCTGCGGATTGCTCGGGCAGTGCGCGCCGTCAATCGCCGACTTTGGCTGCTCGTACGATGTCGTTATCATTCGACACTGCCCGCTCTAAAGAATGCCGGCGCGGATCAGATCGTGAGCGAAGAACTCCAAGCAAGCAATGCCCTGGTGGATATGCTTGCCGAAATGGCCACGAATAAGACACCGACTTTGTCACCCGATCGAGACGCGAAAGTCCGGTAAAATTCCAGGAAAATGGCGGATTAACCATGCTGGAACTTATCGAGCCATCGCGTTACAATGGGCAACCTCCTGGGGCAAATGTCTTCCCATACGTTTGTCCTCATGTGTCTGTTTTCCAACCCTTTTGCCGATCCAGAGAAACGCGATGCCGGTCATCAAATTTGTGAAGGAAAAGAAAGAAGTTGATGTTCCCCGCGGTGCCAATCTACGCGATGCCGCCATCAAGGCCGGAATCAATTTGCATCAGGGGCTCAACGGCTTAGGCGCCTCTGTCAACAAATTCGTGAATTGTCATGGGTTCGGGCAATGTGGCACCTGCCGTGTAAACATTGTCAAGGGAATGGAAAACACGAATCCCATGGGCACGGTGGAAAAACTACGTTTTCGCTGTCCTGTACCCACGCCAGTCACTCCCGGTGGAGTGGATCCGATTCCCTGCATGGCGTTTATCGGACATGAAGCAACCATGCGGCTGGCCTGCAAAACTCAAGTGAATGGCGACATCGAAGTCGAAACCGGCCCCGAAGTCGACCTGTTCGGCGAAAACTTCTTCAGTTGATCCCATTCAAAGAGCTAATAGATAACAGCTCGAATGAAACAAGTCGTCGCCATCGTAAAGCCTTTTCTTGTAGAGAAAATTCTCGAAGCCTTGCGTCGCGCGCCGCTAGAAGCCTGCACGGTATGCGAGGTGAAAGGTTTCGGGCGACAGAAGAGTTATCTCGATCAATACGCCGACAGCGAGTACTCGCTCGCTTTTCTTCCCAAGGTGGAAGTCAGCCTCTGGGTCGACGACCTGCGAGTTGAGGAAGTTGTCCGGCAAATTGTTGAAGTCGCCAGGACAGGGCGAATGGGCGACGGAAAAATCTTTGTGGTCCCCGCCCTCGCATGTGAATCGGAAGTGGATATCGCGGCCCTGTCGAGAACGTAGGTTCCGCAGCTTTCTCGGAATCACACAAACCGTGTCGTCAGCCGATCAAACAATTCGCGGTTCTTGCGTCGAATTTCGTCGGTCTCGCTTACCAGGTCCTGCGGGTCGGAGTAATCGAGCAGATACGCCAACCGGTTCAATTCGTCGGGTTTCTCGGGCATCTCGTGCCGGCCGGTAGCATTCATGAGTCGAATGCGCGCCTCAACGCTTCGCAAATGTCGATACCCGGCACTGGCCTGTTCGTAATCGGCCATCTGCAAATGGCCTGCTTCATGCAGCGCCGCAAGCGACTCCAGCGTTCCTGGCACGCGTAGCGACGGATCGGCGCCGGCGTGCCTCAGTTGCAACATCTGGGCCAGGAACTCGATGTCGACCGTCCCCCCGACGCCACGCTTCAGATTACGCAAACCGGCCGTTTCTTCCAACCTTGCCCGCATCGCACGTATCTCAGTAACAAATTCCCTTCGCCAGGGAGGGGAAAAAGCAGCTTGTGCTACGGCCGCCTCTGTTTCGCGCGCCGCCTCGTCGGAGCCAAACACGATTCGAGCCTTACACAAGGCTTGGCGCTCCCATAATTGTCCTGCCCCGGTGGCAAAGTAGCGGCGAAATTCTTCCAGCGGCACGGCGAGCGTTCCGCTCCTCCCGGTCGGCCGCAGGCGAGCGTCGACTTCGTAAAGTCGTCCGTAGGGGCCCATGGCGTTCGTTGTCTTAATAATCCTTTGTCCGAGTTGGCCAAAGAAATGTTGATTCGTTGTTGTCGCCGCATGCCCGGCTCGCCGCGGAAAAGCCGTGTGACCGTCGGCTTCGTAGAGAAACACCAGGTCGAGATCGCTGTGATAATTTGGCTCACGACCGCCAAGTTTTCCCAGGGCTAAGACAATCAACTCGCAAGGCTGGCCGGCGCGTGGTCCCTCGTCGATTGTCGGTTGGCCCATTTTACGAACCAGGCGCTCATATTCGACGAGGATGATTTGCCGCAAGCAGGTTTCCGCGATATTGGAAAGCGCAATGTGCGTATCACGCACATCATCCTTCCCTAGAATGTCGCGAACGCCAACGCGCAGATGTTGCGCGTCTTTAAAGCTGTGTAGAATCGGGTCAAGATCTTCGGCCCCGCGCGATAGGTCAGCCAGCGTCGATTGCAACATGGGTAACGTCGGCAAATGCTCCAACAACAAGCTATCCATGAGCTCGTCGATCATTCCCGGATTACTCGTCAATATCCCCGACAGATAGGGGCAGGCCGAGCACAGACGCACATAGAGTTGTAGCGAAGGTGAGCTAAAACTGAAGAGCTGCCAGAGGACACCTTTGCCGCCTAGCGAGTCGCTCACATGAACCAGGTCGACGAGTGTCGTATCCGGATTGGGTGTTTTGCTGATGGCTTGCAACAACTGCGGCGCGATCGACGCCAGGAAGTGGCGGCAGCGTCGCGTTGACAGAAAGGGAATCTAATCAGTCGCCAGCGCCATCAGATTCGTATAAGCCGCATCGACATCGGCAAACGCATATTTTCCCAGCACTGCTTCAATGCGTTCAGGCGTCGGTTCGGGGTCGTTAACGAGATCGACTTCCGGTTCCGTCTTCGCGTCATCGCCAAAAGCGTCATGTAACAGGAAGTTGAGAATCTTGCGGTTGTCTTCCGTCTTGCTCGCCAGATCGGCTTCGAAAGCATCGAGTGCGGAACAATGTGGCGTCGCCTGGTATCCGAGGCGAATCGCGAGCTTGCGCATTTCGTCGCGGTTCGTCGGCAAAGAGTGTGTTTGCAGATCAAACATGATCTGCAGACGGTGCTCCAGCTTTCGCAACAGTCGATAATTCTCGTCGAGTATGCCCCGCTCTTGTGGTGTCAAACACTTGTTCTTTTCCAGCAGCGCAATCGCCTGCAACGTGTTGCCGGTGCGAACCTCCGGTAAAGTTCCGCCGTTCACAAGTTGCAGGAATTGAATCACGAATTCGATATCGCGAATGCCCCCGTGCCCCGTTTTTACGTCGCGTTGATCGAATCCTTTGGCGTTCGCGCCGCGTTCAATACGGCGTTTGAGCGATTTGATTCCGGTAATGTCCGCCAACGTGAGATAGCGACGGTAGATCCAGGGTTGTAAGTGCCCCAGCAATTCGTCGCCTAGCTCGAGATTGCCGGCGATCGGTCGCGCTTTCACGTAGGCTTGTCGTTCCCACGTGCGTCCGGAAACATCGTAGTACTGCAGCATCGCCCGCATGCTGTTGATCAACGGCCCCTGCGATCCGTGTGGACGCAATCGCATGTCAACCCGGTAAACGCTTCCCTGATCCGTCGCTTCGCCAAGCAGCTTGACAACCTTGCGAGTCATCTGGTCGTAGAACTCGGCATTACTTACACTGCGCGGGCCGTCGGTCTTGCCATCTTCGTCGTACAGCGCGATGAGGTCGATGTCGCTCGAATAGTTCAGTTCACATCCGCCGAGCTTTCCCAGGGCGAGAACGACAAATCGCGCCGGTTTGCCATCCGGCCTCAGCGGTGTGCCCCTCTTTTCCCCCACTTTCTTGCCGGCGAAGCGGATCGCCGCTTCAACCAGGGCGTCCGCCAGGTACGATATTTGCCGAGTAACGGTCTCCAACGCCTGCGAGCGTACGATGTCGCCGTAGGCAATGCGCATCGTTTCGCGATGCTTGATCCGCCGCAGCGTCGCCATCACATCGCGCTCGTCAGAAAGAGGCTCGACTTCGGCAAGCAACTCACGAACCAATTCGTCGCGCGCTACGGGAGCGCCTTCGGTCATGCGGAGCAGGTCGTAGCCTTCCGGGTCGCGCGCCAAAAGGTCGCTCAGATACTGGCTCGTCGAGAAAATTTGCAATAGCGTCGGAAGCGCCGCCGGATCACGTTCAAAAAGTGTTCCCAGCGAAAGAGGATTGCGCGACGCTGCGACAAATCGCTCCAGATTACGCAAAGCCATGTCTGGATCGCTCAATTTCGGCAGCTCTCCGGCCATTTGGCGACAGACGACTTGAAGCAGGTCGATTGGGATGCCTTGTGCTGCGATACGCCGCAAATCGGCATGCGCAGCATCGCTGCTTGATAATCCCAGCGAGTCGAACCAGGCCATTCCCGTCGTGGGATCGTCCAGGATTTGCTGCAGGTTGGGAGCGTCCATAATGCTTCGGACGGTAAGTTGGAGATGCAGGAACTTGTCTCAGAATCTCATAGTAACGACGAATCGGCCGTTACGACAAGCGGCCAAACCCTGGAAGAAAGGCCCCCTGCAGAAGGAAGTCCGCGTCAGCTTGACGATCGTTCATGCGCCCAGGGAGAAAAGCTCCGGTCCCGCCTCGCCGGTTACGACCTCGCCGTGCAGCGTGAAAGCGCTGGTATCGAAGATTATCACGGGAAGGATCTGGCCAATCTGACGCTGGTTGCCCTGAAACACAACGATACGGTCGCAATGCGTCCGTCCGGTAAGCTGAAGCAAGGGGCCTTCCTCGCCGCGTTGCTGGCTTGCCTTGCTGGGGCCTTCGACCAGAATTTCGACATGGCGTCCGAGGAATTTGAGATTATCCTCTTCGCTAATTTGGTTCTGGATTAACAACAATTCGTTGTTTCGCTGCTTTTTGACCTCTTCCGGCACGTCGTCGGCAAATCGCTCCGCCCCCTTCGTGCCAGGCCGCTCGCTGTATTTAAAGATGAAGCTGTTCTTGAATCGCGCCGCCCGTACGAGGTCGCACGTCTGTTGAAAATCGTCGTCCGTCTCACCGCAAAAACCAACGATGAAATCGCTTGTAACGGCCGCTTCGGGGATCATTTGGCGAATACGATCGAGCATTTCGCGATATTCTTCGACCGTATAGCCACGCTTCATGCGTTCGAGCATGCGATTCGATCCGCTTTGCACGGGCACGTGCAAATAGGACGATACCTTGGGAAGATCGCGCACAGCCGACAACAGGTCGTCTGTCATATCCTTAGGGTAGTTCGTAACAAACTTGAGCCGCTCAATGCCGTCAACGTCGTGTATCGCATTCAGCAGGTCGGACAGTCGCCAAATCCGCGCTCCGTCGCGATAGCGATAACTGTTCACCGTTTGGCCCAACAGGGTAATTTCCTTGCAGCCTTCCGCGGCAAGTTGCCGCGCTTCGGCAAGCAAATGTTCCGGTGGGCGACTCTGTTCCGGGCCGCGTACGCTTGGAACAATGCAGTAGGTGCAGAACTTGTCGCAACCAATCATGATCCGCACGTAGGCCTGGTACGGTGTCGGCCGCATTTCCGGGTCGCGAAGCGGGTCAAAGCTCTCGTGACTGCGCGAAATCTCGTCGCGCGAACCGTCGCGGCGGCCAAGGCTTACTTCCATGCGTTGCTCGGCTTTGCCGCGCGCCGCGTCGATCAGATCCGGCACCTGGTGCAATTGGCCTGGGCCCACAACCAAGTCGACATAGGGAGCGCGCTGGAAGATAAGCTTCTGGTCTTTTTGCGCCATACAGCCGATAACGCCGATCACCTTGTCAGGGTGATTCTGTTTCGCATTCTTCAAACGCCCGAGCGCGCTGTAGATTTTATCTTCGGCATGTTGCCGGACACTGCATGTGTTGAAAAGAATCGTATCCGCGCTCTTTGCCGAATCGGTCAACTCGTAGCCGCGTTTGCGCAGCGCCGCCACGACTAACTCGCTGTCGAGCATGTTCATCTGACAGCCGACCGTTTCGATGTAAAGCTTATGCGTCTTACTCACGTCGCGGCGCTCTTCGTCTGGTAGCAATATAACCTCGCGCTACGCCGCACGATCTCCACGTCGTGCGCGGCGAGCCTCGTCTTTTTTGCGTTTCTTTTCTTCCGCCTTGATGCGCGCCTGTTCGCCGCGAATCTCATCATGCAGCCGGTCCGTCAGCTCTTTTCGTTTGACCGACATCAATCGAACCAACACGGCGACGGCAAGGTAGGCGCCGATGGCCAACAAGCCGATGTCTACGGCGTCCAATCCATTCATCTTCCAGGCTCCCGCAGGGCGAGATACGGAGGGACAGTCAAGATTCCATCCGCGTGCATCCGATGCAAGCAAATCGCCGAAAGACCCTCAGCTTACCATAGCAGCGGCGACATCGGCGAGTGCGATTCTACCGCAGTTCGCCGATTCCTGCTATCGTGCCAAATTACTAGCCTCGTACGGTTGTTCAATGACGACGAATTTTCCCCCTACGGATCTGAGCAAGCGACGCGCCGACCTTCTGCCGGCGGTGCTGGCAGCGTCGTGCCTGATGAACGTTTTTCTCGCGACCGCGGCCCAGTCGATGGGCCGATCCGAGATCTTTTTTGCGTTCACCGGGATGCTGGGACTGTTCTCGGCCCAAGGGGCCTTGCTGGCCATTTGGGCGGCGCTCGGGCCGGGGCGATTTGTGAACCGTTTTCTCAAATCACTGATGATAGCTGTTCCGCTGGTCGTGGCCGCAGGGTTTGGCTTCTGGGTGGGAATGGAATCACTCGGGAGCGCTCACAACCTGGTCGAGAACATCTGGGCGGCGGTGTGCCTGTTGCCGGTCGTGGCCCTTGCCGCCCAAACGCCGCTCCTTATATTGCGTCGAGTCACACGGATTTGCCTTGTCGATATCTTGGCAAGGCCATCAGATTCGGCGAATTCGCGATCTCAATTCGATCTGCGAACGATGATGCTTTTTACAACGATCATCGCCGCGGCCGTCGGCGGCGTGAGCATTGCCGTTCCAACGGTCCGCACGCGTCCGCTCGAGGCGTGGGTAAACATCAGCGTTGCATGTCTCGTCATTGCCGGCGTCTGTCTCGTCGTCGCCATCCCCTCGGTGCTCATCTATCGCGTGGCTTCGAGGCTCGATAAACGAGCGACCTATGCTTCGCTCTATGTTTTGACTTGGCTAGCCGGTGTCGTGTTGGTTCCCATGCTGTTTTTCGGTGCACTGCCGCCGGTCGAAGCGCTATTCCACGTAACAACATCCGTCTTCTCATTCTTCGCATCGGCCTTGGGCGGAATCTTTCTGGGCCTTTCGGTATGGGCTGAAGTGGGATTTTACATTAGGCCAACGTCGAACCCACGGAGGCCAAGCCAAGGAAACTTTCCGAAGTCCACAGACTCGCCCGAAGATCAGGCTGCGTTGCCCAACCAAGTTGCGACTGCCCGTGGCGACATGGAAGAAATCGCGTCGGAACACGATGAGCCGCGAGTGGAATAGCAATCCGTTGGCGATCCGTGCTATTCGAGGACTTCGCCAACAGCGAGCGCGTGTCCACGCAAAAACTCTTCCGCCGACATGGCACGCTTTCCAGCAGGCTGAATCTCGTCGAGCTGCAAGATACCGTCGCCCGTGGCGATGCCAAGTTGTTTGTGTGCAATAAGAATCGTACCGGGTGCCGCGTCTGTTGTGTCTGAGAGCGCCGTTGCACGCTGGATCACCAGTCGCAATGGATCGTCCTTCGCAGCTGCGACAAAACAGTAAGAACGAGGCCACGGCTGAAATGCTCTGATTTGACGCTCAATCGCCCTCGCCGAACGCGACCAGTCAATTAGTCCGTCTTCCTTTTTCAGGCGCGGCGCCTTCGTGGCCTGCGAGGCGTCCTGCATTACCGGCGCGGTTGTGCCCGCAGCCAGCGCATCGACGACTTCCACGACCACAGGTGCTCCCATCTCGGCGAGTCGCTCTTCCAGTGTGGCGGCCGTGTCATCACTTTCGATTGGTGTACGGCATTGGCCGAGGATCGGTCCGGCGTCGAGTCCGGGCGTCATTTGAATCACGGTGTTTCCCGTCATCGATTCGCCGTGGTAGATGGCCCAGGCTACCGGCGCGGCGCCACGATACTTGGGCAAGAGTGAGCCATGTAAGTTGATGCCGCCGTAGCGAGCGATTTCCAGCACATGGCCTTTGAGAATTTGCCCGTAGTCGCAGACAACGAACAGTTCCGCTTCGAGCGCCCTTAGCTCGGCACACGCTTCATCGGTATTGATGCTGAGAGGCTCAAGAATTGGTAAATTCAGTTCGGTAGCTGCCGCCCTCATCGGGTTTGGCGGCGGACGACGATTCCCTCTCGTGGCTGCCGCGGGCCGAGTTACCACCGCAACCACCTGATGCGAACTGCCCACCAGCGCTCGCAACGTCGGTACGGCGAACGGTCCCGTTCCCATCATGGCTATTCGCACGCCGCTCGCTCCCTCAGGTACGCAGCTGTTCCAAGTCGGCCAATCGTTTGGCGATATCGGCATCCGACGCAATATGCCCGAGACCGCGTTTGCTAGCAAAATCGGCCTCGAGCTCCTCGAGCGCGTCGCGCACCGCCATCGCGGCCGTCACGCTCAGCCGGTCAATGAACAGCTTGCCATCCAGGTGGTCGGTCTCGTGCTGAAGAATGCGCGCCAGCAGGCCGTCGACTTCCGCCTGAATTTCTTCGCCCGCCAAGTTGAATGCAGCAACTGTGATTTTCTCGGCGCGCCGGACGTCGCCATGCACTCCCGGCATGCTCAAGCAACCTTCTTCACCCTCATCCTGCCCCTTCGGGTTGCTCAGAACAGGGTTGATGAAGACCATTTCCGAGTCTTTCTCTGCGGCCTCGCCCGTTGGATTGGCGACAAACATGCGATACGGCAAGTCGACCTGATTTGCCGCCAGGCCCACACCTTTATGTTCGTACATAAGCTCGAACATTTGGCCGATCATCGACCTCAATTCCGCATCGACTCGCCGCAATGGCTTCGATACATGGCGCAGTGTGGGATGGGGGTAGTTGATTATCTGCACGGACCGCTCTCATTCAAAATTGGATAGCCAAGCCCTGAATTATAGAGTTCGCTATCGGCAAGGCGAAGGGCCATTGCTTGGCACAACAATGAATGGTCAGCAATAGCAACGCTTGCCTGAAACGAATGGATATTAGTAGCCGGACTCCGTGCCATTCGCTCGATCAACCGTTCGCGGGAGCCGCGTTGACGTCTATTCGCAATCAGCCTAGAATCCGGGCTGTCTGACCTAACTGGTTTAAGGGCAAGCATTTCTGGTGCGACGCCGCGTCATGAACCTAGTAGATTCCACCGCCGATAGCCACAAACCGGCGCGAGCCTCTTGGGTAGTCTCGGTCGTCTTGCACGTCGCTTTCATGCTTGTGCTTGGCTGGGTCATTCAGCCATCATCCGGCGGAATAACCGAGGAACCAGCTCGGCAGGTCGCCGTCGTGCTGAAACACATGACGACCGACGGCGAAATGTACGAGGGTGAGGCCGATACGCAACAAACCGAAAAAACATTGCTCAACGAGGTGAACGACCGTGAAATCGCCGCGGCGCTCGCCGATGCCCCTGTCGAACTCGACCCCGCCGAGGCGCTGCCTGAATTGCCGGCGATCGGGCCGGGATCACTCCCGGGATCGCCGGTTGGCGATGCCGGTGAACTGACCAACGGAGCACAACAGCCGAGAACCCTGACGGGCGGCCGGGCGCGAGTCAATGTCTACGGCGTGAGTGGCGAGGGCCGCAAGTTCGTCTACGTATTTGACCGCAGTCTGAGCATGAGCGGCCGACCGCTGGCGTCTGCAAAAGCAGAGCTGCTGGGGAGCTTGACCGCGCTGGACCGCACGCACCAGTTTCAAATTTTGTTCTTCAACAACAATGTCCATGTCTTCGACTTTTCCGGAGGTCAAGGGCGCATTCCCTTCGCCTCCGACCGCACGAAAGATTTGGCCGCGCGATTCGTTGGCGGCATCACTGCCGATGGAGGCACCGATCGCTACGCGGCGTTAATGCGCGCGGTGTCGATGCGGCCGGACGTAATCTTCTTCCTTTCCGACGCCGACGATCCGATGACCCCGCTGGAGTTGGATCGACTGCGTCGGAAGAATAAAGAACTGAGCGTGATCCATGCCATCGAATTTGGGGAGGGACCATTTTCAGGCATCGAGAACTTTCTGCACAGCATCGCGCGGCAGAATGGCGGACAATGGACTTACGTTGACACATCGAGATTGTAATCGCCATGGTGCGTTACCGCAGCACATCAATCATTGATCCGATTGCAGTTGGCGCATGCGTCGTGCTGTTACTTCTTGTTCTCGGTGTCGCGGTCCGAGCGGATCGCGTGACGCTGGCCGCGGAAGAAGACGGTGGCGGCGGTATTCAGATCGAGGGCGACATTGTCGAATATACAGGGAGCGTAATTCGCATTCGCAACGCCAATGGTGTCGAGAGGAACTACGCAGCGTCGCGCGTTCGTGAGTTAGAGGCTGATTGGCTCCAACAGCATGCGGACGCCGACGAAACCTGGCGAAATGGCGATGTTGCGGCGGCGCTAAGGCAGTACAGTGAAGCGTTGGCGGCGGAAGAACGAGTTTGGGTTCGCCGGCTGATCTTATCGCGGATCTGTCTGGGAATGTGGGCGCAAGGCCAAGTCGAACAAGCCGCATCACGGTTTTTGGCTCTCGTCGCCAGCGATCCCCAAACGCCCCATGCCGGCGTGATACCGCTCGCCTGGGAACCGAGCGAAGCGGTTGCCAAGTCGACGGCGCTCGGCTGGTTGGGCCAGACCGATCGGCCCTGGGGGCGTTTACTTGGCGCCAGCTATTTGCTCGCCTCGGATCATCGGCTCGAGGCCGGCCAGACGTTGCAGCAACTGAGTCGCGATGCGGATCAACGCATAGCCTCGCTAGCCACAGCACAGCTTTGGCGGATCGAGGCGTTTCGGGCAGACGAAACTCTGGTGGCGAAGTGGCAGAACTCGATCGAGGAGATGCCGATCGAAGTACGCGCTGGACCGTATTATCTGGTTGGCCGCACATGGCTCAGGCTCGAGCGTTATGAGGATGCCTCGCTTACCCTCTTACATGTGCGGATTCTCTATCCAGACATCCAATGGCTCGCCGCTTCGTCGCTGCTTCAGGCTGCCGAGTCGCAACAGCGCGCAGGAATGACTGAGCAGGCAAGTCAGTTGCTGCGCGAGCTGGAGAGCGTGTATCGGCAGTCGCCCAGGCTCGACGAGGCTCGTCGGCTTTTGCAAGCTCTATCCGAACAACCATGAATTGGTGGAACGCTCGATCGTGACAATTCTTCGTGCGATCATGTTTTCGATAATATCGCTGGCCATGGCAGACGCAGCCCTGGCGCAAACGGTCGGCGCGGATGTTGCGGTCCCAGATTCAACACCGGCGCCGCGTTCGCTCTTCGAAATTATCTTTTCCGGTGGCTGGACCGGCGCCCTCATTGTTATCGTGCTGTTCGGGCTGTCGCTTTTTGTGGCGGCTTTGGTTGTCGAACACTCGCTGACGATTCGCGCCTCGATTCTGATGCCACCGCGTTTGGCCGAAAAGGTGCGCTCAGCGCTAATGGCGGGCGACTTGCGAACCGCCGATGAAGCCTGCCAGGCGGAACCGAGTTTTCTAGCGTTTGTGTTGCGCGCGGGAATGGCCGAGGCAACCGAGGGCTGGAGCGCCGTTGAGAAAGCATTGGAAGATGCAACGGCGGAACAGGCCGCGCGCTTATTTCGCAAAATCGAATTCCTTTCCGTCATGGGGAATATCGCCCCGATGGTCGGCTTGCTCGGAACCGTCACCGGCATGATCTTTGCATTTCAGGAGGTAGCCGAATCGCAAGGAGCGGCGCGCGCCGCCGAGTTGGCCGAGGGCATTTATCAGGCGCTCGTTACGAC